>JANXRT010000127.1 GCA_025356735.1 Acetobacteraceae bacterium
CGGGTTAGACGTGCGCCACGAGCGCGGCGCCGAAGAGCCGCGACAAGCCGCGACTTTTCGTTGTCCCCGGACGGCTTCATGTTGTTGCCTGCTGCACGAGCGGTATGGGCCGAGGCGGCAGGCTTCGGGTCGTCCCTTGCATGCCCTGCGCCATCAAACCTGGACTGGAGGCCAACGATGACCGAGGTGACCGACAATGCGGCGCTTGGCCGCTACGAGATGGTAGTCGACGGCGTGACGGCTTTCGTCACCTATACGCGCCATGGCGACCGGCTGACGTTGGTGCACACCGAAGTGCCCCAGACACTGGGCGGACGCGGCGTTGGTTCGTCGCTGGCAACCGCCGTTCTCGAAGACGTTGGCAATCGCGGGCTGGGCGTCGTGGCAGAATGCGAATTCATGGCCGCGTTTATCAAACGCCATCCTGAGTTTGCCGATCTGGCTGTCGCGCCGGACAACGCACCATGAATGCAATGGCCAACCCGCCCTCGATTCAGTTCCCGGAAAGCGCTGAACGCCGTGCCGCGATCACGGGCGCTATCCAGGCGTCGACCGGCCTTGACGAAGCGGTCCTGGAACTTCTGGTCCGCACCTTCTATACCGCCGCCCGCAAAGACGAGGTAATTGGCCATTTGTTCGACGGCGTGTCGGACTGGGAGACGCACATCGCGACGATCACGACCTTTTGGTCCTCCGTTGGCCTCCTGACCGGCCGCTACCATGGGCAGCCGTTGGCAGCACATTTCCCCTTGCCGCTCAAGCCTTTGCACTTTGCACGTTGGCTGGTGCTGTTCGAACAAACGGCGCGCGAGGTTTGCACGCCTGAAGGCGCCGATTACCTGATGGAAAAAGCGCACCGGATTGCCAGGAGCCTGGAGATGGGTGTCGCCGTAAGCCACGGCGAGCTTCCATCCCGCGTCGGTGCCAAGTCATGAGCGGTATCCTGGATGCCTCACCGCTGCTCGGACCGCTGTTGATGGTGATCTTCCGCCAGCGCGTCACAGCGCCGGACAGCGATTCCGGGTTAGCCCATCTCGCCGCAAGCAGCGACCGGGAGGCCAGCGTGGATGATTGGCGTATGGCTGTGGCGGAGGCGCTGGCGGGAGGGTACGTCCACGATCCGGTTCGGCTGCCCGCTGGCGCCCTGCAATGCCACTGGCATCTGGAGTTGACACCCAGGGGCGTCGAAGCAGCGCGGCGTTTGCAGGCTTGAATACCCGTGAGCCTTTACGTTGATCGGTTCGATTTACAAGCGTGAACCATCAGCTTCAAACACACCAAGGCTTAACTGCCGGGGTAGCGGGTCACCGTAAAGCTCGCCGCTATAAGATGAGGATGATTTCCAAAGATATTCGGCGTTGTCGGCGGTTGCGCTGGCAAACTTGAGGTCATGCAACGGCTGGTGGCCGAGTTCGCCGACGCGGCCTGCGCGTTTCAACGGTCAAACGTGTGCCGGAAACGGTCGATGGGCTCACCCACTGCAGGTATCGGCGCCGGCAGTCGCGCAGTTGTCACGGGCGAAGCCCAAAGCCTCCATCAAGCGCTGCTAACATACTCACCGGCGCCTCTAAAAAGAAGTAGACAAGCGGAGAATCCGTGGTAGCCACGGGAACATTGCTCCATAAGCCTGAAGCCTTGCCTATGGTCGCCTGCGTTTCGGGCGACGCGTTTGGCCCGGTCGTTGCGGCGCTGATCGTCAAGCGTCTTACCGCTGACCTCGGCTGCCGGCTAGTACTGATGCGTCATCGCCATATCGTCTCATCCACGGGCTTGCCATATCTCTCTCGCACGCGCAGGAAACGTCCAAGCCGAACCTCGCCGAAGAGGTGGAGGCACGAGATGTGCGGGAGCTACTGGCTGTCGAGGCAGTAATTTTCCACCATCACGATTGATAAGCAGATTGCATCGGTGCCTACGCTGGCCTGTCCGGTTCCAACGCTGCAACTCCGGTTCCGCGGCCGCCGCCATGGGCAAGGCATGGTTCGGGCTGCGGCTGAACGGAACCATGTGCTCCACCTGACAGGGAACGAGTGGTGGCGGCCAATGCCCCCCGGCGCCTCGGCCGACGCCCTGCGTCTTCTTACCGGCCGAGGCCTTCGCGCTTTCGCCGATGGCTTAGTCGCCCTGCTGCTGCCGGTCTACCTGATCGAGCTCGGCTTCAGCGCCTTCGCCATCGGCTCGATCGTCACCGCTACCCTGATCGGCAGCGCACTGCTCACGCTTTGGGTCGGCATAGCGGCGAACCGGCATTCGCGTCGTCATCTGCTGCTCGCCGCTGCGATCCTGATGGCGGTGACGGGTGTCGCCTTTGCCGCGACTACGGCCTTCTGGCCGCTGTTGGTCATTGCCTTCGTTGGCACGATCAACCCGACCGCCGGTGATGCCAGCGTGTTCCTGCCGCTGGAGCAGACCGTTCTGACGCAGGCGGTCGAGCCCCGCCGGCGCACCGCGCTGTTCGCGCGCTACAGCGTCGTCGGATCGCTGGCAGGCGCCCTTGGCGTGCTGGCGGCGTCGTTGCCCGACCTTTTCGCGGTCAGCAACGCCTTCTCGCGGGTGGCCGCCATACAGCTGATGTTCGGGTTGTACGCGGCGCTGGGAGGCGCTGTGTTTCTGCTCTACCGCCGGCTCACGGGCGCCATCGAGCTGAAAGCGCAAGCGCCCCCGGCGCCGCTGCATCAATCCAGGAGGATCGTCTACGGCCTGGCCGCATTGTTCGCCATCGACTCGCTGGGTGGCGGGCTGCTTGTCCAATCGTTGCTGGCGCTCTGGCTCTTCCAGCGTTTCGGGATTTCGGTCACGGCCGTGGCCGAAATCCTGTTCTGGTCCGGCCTGTTCTCGGCGGTGTCCTACCTGGTGGCGGTCCCGCTCGCCGCCCGCATTGGGCTGATCCGAACGATGGTGTTCACCCATCTGCCCGCGAACCTCTTCCTGATGCTGGTCCCGTTCGCGCCGAACCTCGCTATCGCAATCGGTCTGCTGCTTGCTCGCAGCGCGCTGTCGAACATGGATGTTCCAACCCGAGCCTCCTACGTGATGGCGGTCGTCACGCCGGAGGAGCGGCCGGCGGCGGCGAGCCTCACCGCCGTGCCCAAGGTGTTCGCCTGGGCCGCGGGGTCGATGATGGCGGGCTACCTTCTGACACTTTCCACTTTCGGCTGGCCGTTGCTCATCGGAGGTGCGGTGAAAGCCGCCTACGACGTCCTGCTCCTTATCAAGTTTCAGAAGGTGCGGCCCCCGGAGGAAGCCGATGCGGGCGGATCGGCCCCGGCTGCGTAACGCGGCCGGCTGCGGGGCAGCCGTATCCACCGCGGTCCGGTGCAGGTGCACGGTTGACCGCTGGTTCTGCCCATTCACGGCCTATTTAAAAAACCCCTCCGCCTGCAACAGGCCGATCGCCTCT
>JANXRT010000135.1 GCA_025356735.1 Acetobacteraceae bacterium
CCTGATCAGCCGACCGCCACCAGCCGGCCCTCATGCAACGTCACGGTCCGGTCCAGCCGGGCCGCTAGGTCGAAGTTGTGGGTGGCGATCAAGGCCGAAAGACCCTGCTGGCGGACGATCCACAGCAGTTCGTCGAACACCAGCCCGGCGGTGGCGGCATCGAGGTTGCCGGTCGGCTCGTCGGCCAGCAGCAGCTTCGGCGCGTTGGCGAGCGCGCGCGCGATGGCGACCCGCTGCTGCTCGCCGCCCGACAGCTTGCCGGGAAGGTGGTTGCGACGCGGCGCCAGGCCGAAGGTATCGAGCAGCGCCCCTGCCCGCTGCATCGCCGCCGGGCGCGACACGCCGGCGATCATCTGCGGCAAGACGACGTTCTCGATCGCCGAGAATTCGCCGAGAAGATGGTGAAACTGATAAACGAAGCCGATCTCGTCACGCCGGATCGCGGTGCGCTCGGCGTCCGACAGCGCGCCGGCATCGCGGCCGCCGATCGCAACCGAGCCGCCGTCGGGCTGCTCCAGCAACCCGGCCAGGTGCAGCAGCGTCGATTTGCCGGTGCCGGACGGCGCAACGAGGGCAACGATCTCGCCGGGTTGCAGCACCAGATCGACGCCACGGAGAATTTCGAGGTCACCGGCCCCGCTGCGGTAGGTGCGGCGAACGTCGGCCAGCATCAGCGGGCATTCGGCGGCCAAGCCAGCCTCACTCATGCCGCAGCGCCTCGACCGGGTCGGTCTTCGCCGCACGCCAGCTCGGATACACCGTCGCCAGCAACGAAAGCGCCAACCCGAGCAGAACAACGCGCAGCACATCGCCCCAGGCGACGGTATCGGGCAGCGACGACAGCATGAACACCGACTTGTCGAACACCTGGCCGCCCGTCGCGCGCTCGATGAAGGCCTGGATCGGCTTGAGGTTCCAGCAGAACACCACCCCGATCACGGTCCCGATGACGGTTCCGGCTACGCCGACGAAGGCGCCGCACATTAGGAAAATTCGCAGGATAGCGCCGCTGCCGGCGCCGATCGTGCGCAGAACGGCGATGTCGGCGCGCTTGTCCTTGACCAGCATGATGAGCGACGAGATCACGTTGAATGCCGCGACCAGGATGATGAGCCCGAGCACGATGAACATCGTGTCCTTCTGGACCTGCAGCACGCCGATGATCTGGTCGTTGGCATGGCGCCAGTCGCGCAGCAGCAAATCACGCCCGGAAAGCGCCTGGCGCAGTGGCGCCTCCATGGCATCGACCTGGTTCGCATCCGCCAATCGAACCTCGATCGCGCTCACCGCGTTCGGCTTCTGGAAGAATATCTGCGCCGCCGGCAACGGCAGGAACACGACGCTGTCGTTGTACGCCGACAATCCGGCGTCGAAGATTGCCACCACCTTGTAGGCGCGCACCCGCGGTATGGTGCCGAACGCCGTCGCCGCGCCCTGGGGCGAGACCACCGTTAGCAACCCGCCGACCCGCAGCCGATACGAATTGGCGAGGCCGACGCCAATGGCGATCGTGTCCGGCCCGGTAAGGTCGGCCAGGCTGCCGGCGACGATGTGGCTACTGACGGCGGTCAGCGCCTGAAGATCTTTAGGCGCGACGCCACGTACCAGGCCGCCGCGCGCCCCGCCCTGCGGGCCGCTCAGCAGCACCTGCCCGTCCAGCACCGGCGCCGCCGAAACCACCCCAGGAATAGCCTGAATGGAGTCGCGCAACTTCAAAAAATCCTGGATCGAGCCGCCGGCATAGCTCTCGACCGTGACATGGCCGTTGACGCCCAACAGCCGGGTAACAAGCTCGCTCTGAAAGCCGCTCATCACGCTGGTGACGATGATCAGCGTGGCGACGCCCAACGCTATGCCCACGAGAGAAAAAATCGCGATGATCGAGACGAAGCGCTCGCCCTTGCGGGCGCGCAGGTAGCGGCCGGCTACCAGGCGCTCGAAGGGGCCGAACATCTAAGAAGGAAGGCCAGGGCTCTGCCCCGGACCCGCCCCTCGTGCAAGCATTGGGGGGAGCGCCCCTGGACCCGCATCACTTAAGTGCATGCACGTATGGCCTTGGACAGAGGCATTTCGACACGTTCGCCGGTGGCGCGGCGTTTCAGTTCCACCGCTCCATTAGCCGCGCCGCGCGGGCCAACAATGATCTGCCAGGGCAGCCCAATCAGGTCGGCCTCGGCGAACTTTACCCCAGCGCGCTCGGGCCGGTCGTCCAGGATCGCATCGCCCGCGAGGCCGACATAGGCGGTCTCGCACATCCTGTCGCAGGCGGCGTCGCCAGGCTTCAGGTTGAGGATGGCGGCACGATACGGGGCAATGCTGTCCGGCCAAATGATGCCAGCCTCGTCGTGCCCGGCCTCGATTACCGCGCCGACCAGCCGGGACACGCCGACGCCGTAACTGCCCATCTCCGGGATCACCGGCTTGCCGTCCGCCCCGGTGACGCTGAGCCCCATCGATTTCGAATATTTGGTGCCGAAATAGAAGATGTGGCCAACCTCGATGCCGCGGCCCTCGCGACGGCGCGCGGGCTCCACCCGATCCCACGTCGCAGCATCGTGCTTCTCGTCGGTCGCGGCATAGTTCGTCGTCATCAGGCTGAAGAACCGGTCCAGGTTTTCCGCTGAGCCGTGTTCGAACTCCCCACCAAGGTAGTCGATGTCGTCGAATGCAGCGTCGTAGAACACCTGGCTCTCGCCGGTAGGCGCGAGAACGATAAACTCGTGCGACAGGTCGCCGCCGATCGGGCCGGTGTCGGCGACCATTGGAATGGCGCGCAGGCCAAGCCGCTGGAACGTTCGCATGTAGGCCAGCATCATCCGGCGGTAGCTGACTACCGCGCCGGCACGATCGAGGTCGAAGCTGTAGGCGTCCTTCATCAGGAATTCCCGCCCGCGCATCACGCCGAAGCGCGGCCGCACCTCGTCACGGAACTTCCACTGGATGTGGTAAAGAATCTGCGGCAGTTCGCGGTAGGACTTCACCGACTGGCGCATGATGTCGGTGATCATCTCCTCGTTGGTCGGGCCGTACAGCATCTCACGGTCGTGCCGGTCGGTGATGCGCAGCATCTCGCGGCCGTAATCCTCGTAGCGGCCGCTCTGCCTCCACAACTCCGCCGGTTGAACGGTCGGCATCAACATCTCCTGCGCGCCGGCGGCGTCCTGCTCCTGGCGCACGATGCGCTCGATGTTGCGCAGCACCCGCAATCCGAGCGGCAGCCAGGCGTAAATCCCGGCCGAGGTCTGGCGCACCAAGCCGGCCCGCAGCATCAGCCGGTGCGAGGCGATCTGCGCCTCCGACGGGATTTCCTTGATCGTCGGCACAAGGCTGCGGGACAGGCGCATCGGCGGTTTCCGTCTGATCTGGGATGGTTCGCCGCTGCGGCGCAACGTCGCGGAACCTAGAGGTGCCACGCGATCACCGCCAGGGGTGTCCTACTTGTTGCGCAGCAGCCGGGCCTTGTCGCGCTGCCAGTCGCGCGCCGCAATGGCGTGGCGCTTGTCGGCCTTCTTCCGGCCCTCGCCCAAGCCAAGCAGCACCTTGGCGACGCCGCGCTCGTTGAAGTGGATGTCGAGCGGCACCAACGAATTGCCGTCACGCGCGATGGCGCCGAGCAGCCGGTCGATCTGGACGTGCTTGAGCAGCAGCTTGCGCGGCGCGCGGGGCTCGAAATGCGACAGCACGCCGCCCTGGTATTCAGGGATATAGACGTTGAACAGCCACATCTCGCCGTCGCGCTCGCCGGCCCAGGCCTCGGTGATGGTGGCGCGGCCGAGGCGCAGGCTTTTCACCTCCGGGCCCTTCAGCACCAGCCCGGCCTCGACGGTCTCCTTGATCGTGTAGTCGAAGCGCGCCTTACGGTTTTGCGAGGCGACCCCGTGCGAGATCATCCCCTTCTTCAGCCGGGGTTCCGCCATCTCAGTTGAGCAGGCCCACTCCAGCCATCGCGTCGCGCACCCGCGCCCGGGTCGGCTCCATGATCGGCGCCAGCGGCAGCCGGCAATGCTCGGACGTGCGGCCGAGCAGGCTGGCCGCGAACTTCACCGGGCCCGGACTGGTCTCCGAGAACAGCGCGTCGTGCAGCGGCACCATGCGGTGCTGGATCGCCATCGCGTCGGCGACCCTTCCCTGCGCCCAGGCGACATGCATCTCGCTGCACAGCCTGGGGGCGATGTTGGCCGTCACGCTGATGCAGCCGGCGCCGCCGGCGGCGTAGAACGATAGCGCCGTGTGGTCCTCACCGGAGAATTGGACGAAATCGTCGCCGCAGGCGATGCGGGTGTGCAACGGGCGCACCAGGCTGGCGGTCGAGTCCTTCACGCCGACGATGTTGCGGTGCTTGGCCAGCCGCGCCATGGTCTCGACGCTCATGTCGACCACGCTGCGCGGCGGGATGTTGTAGATGAACATCGGCAGCTCGACCGCGTCGGCGATGGCGGAGAAATGCAGGAACATGCCCTCCTGCGTCGGCTTGTTGTAGTAGGGCGTCACCACCAGGGTCGCGTCGGCCCCGGCCTGCTTGGCGTGAATGGCGAAATCCACCGCCTCCGCCGTGCTGTTCGATCCGGCACCGGCGATCACCGGGATGCGTCCGTTGGAAACCTCGACCGCGATCTCGACCACCCGCTTGTGCTCGGCATGGGAGAGGGTCGGGCTTTCGCCGGTGGTGCCGACCGGGATCAGCCCCTCGG
>JANXRT010000143.1 GCA_025356735.1 Acetobacteraceae bacterium
CTGATGACCCGCGGGTCACTAACGACCTTCTCGATCGCCAATGACGTGGCCAAGTATTTTGCCATCATCCCGGCGATGTTCGTGGCGTTCTACCCGCAATTGAAGGTGCTCAACGTCATGCAGTTGCATTCGCCCCAGAGCGCCATCCTGTCGGCCATCGTGTTCAACGCGCTGATCATTGTGGCGCTGATCCCGCTGTCGCTGAAGGGCGTGAAGTACCGGCCGGTCGGCGCCGCCAGCATCCTTCGGCGTAACCTGCTGGTTTACGGCGTCGGCGGCATCGTAGTGCCGTTTATTGGCATCAAGGTCATCGACGTCATCGTCAATGCAGTCGGCTTGGCCTAGGAACAGTAAGATGATCAAGCAAATTCGCCCTGCGATCCTAATGATCGTGCTGATGACCCTGCTCACCGGGCTGGCCTATCCGCTGGCGATGACCGGCATTGCTGGACTGGTGTTCCCACGTCAGGCCGCCGGCAGCCTGGTCGAGCGCAATGGCCACGTCATCGGCTCCGAGCTGATCGGGCAAAACTTCGCCGCGGAAAACTACTTCCATGGCCGGCCGTCGGCGACCACCGACACCGATCCGGCCGACGCGAGCAAGACCGTGCCGGCTCCCTACAACGCGCAGAACTCTGGCGGCTCCAACGCCGGGCCGACCTCCAAGGCCCTGATCGACCGCGTCAAGGGCGATGCGGAAAAGCTGGCGGCGGAGAACCCGGGCGCGGCGGTCCCCGTCGATCTCGTCACCACCTCCGCCAGCGGTCTCGACCCCGACATCACGCCGGCGGCCGCAAGCTTTCAGGTTCCTCGCGTTGCCCGCGCGCGGAAATTGCCGGAAGACCGGGTGCGCCAGTTGGTCGCGGAGAACACCGAAGGGCGGCTGCTCGGGTTGCTCGGCGAGCCGCATGTCAACGTGCTGAAGCTCAACATGGCACTGGACTCGGTTGCCGGTGGCTGAACGCGACGAGGGCGACCGGCGACCGTCGCCGGACGCCCTGCTTCAGGCCACGCGGCAGGACGACAGGGGTCGGCTGAAGATATTTCTCGGCGCCGCGCCCGGCGTCGGAAAGACATTCGAGATGCTGTCCATCGCCCAGGTTCGAATGCAGGAGGGGCTGGACGTTGTTGCCGGCGTCGTCGAGACGCATGGGCGGCGCGAAACCGAGGCGCTGCTCGCCGGGCTTGAGGTCATTCCGCGGCGCGCCGTCCACTACAAGGGCGCCAGCCTGACCGAGATGGACATCGACGCCATCCTGGCGCGCAAACCCAAGCTCGTGCTGGTCGATGAGCTGGCCCACACCAACGCGCCCGACAGCCGCCATCCGAAGCGCTACATGGATGTCGAGGAGCTGCTCGCCGCCGGCATCGACGTCTATACCACGCTGAACATCCAGCACGTCGAAAGCCTGAACGACGTCGTCGCCAGCATCACCCGCATCCGGGTGCGCGAGACGGTGCCGGATTCGATCATCGACCGTGCCGATGACATCGAGGTCATCGACCTTACCCCCGACGACCTGATCCGCCGGCTGAACGAGGGTAAGGTCTATGTCCCCCACCAGGCGGCGCGCGCCATCCGCCACTACTTCCTGCCCGGCAACTTGACAGCATTGCGGGAACTGGCGCTGCGGCGCACCGCGCAGCGGGTCGATGCGCAGATGGTTGACTACATGCAGGCGCACGCCATCTCCGGACCGTGGGCGGCCGGCGAGCGGGTGCTGGTCTGTGTCAGCGGCGAACCGGGCAGCATTGCGGTGGTGCGTCAGGCGCGGCGCATGGCGGACCGGTTGCGCGCGCCGTGGGCAGCAATCCATGTCGAGACCTCGCGCGCCGCGCGGGCTGGGGAGGCGGTGCGCGACCGCATCGCCGAGGCGTTGCGGCTGGCCGCGAAGCTCGGTGGCGAGGTGGTGACCAACCCTGGCCAGGACGTTGCCGATGTGGTCCTGCAATACGCACGGGCGAACAATTTCACCTACGTCATCGTCGCCAAGTCAGACCAGCCTGGCTGGCTCGATTCCTTGCGCGGCTCCGTGACCTACCGGATGATCCGCAAGTCGGGCGGGATCAACGTTCATGTCATCGCCCAGCAACCGGATGTCGTCACCGACCCGGCGCCTCGCCCCGCGCCGGTTCGCCCACCGATAAAAATCTCGGAATACGGCGGCAGCCTGGCCTTCGTCGCCGGCGCCCTGGCCGTGGCATTGGTGCTGCGCCAGACGCTGGCGGTATCCAGTCTGACGCTGGTGTTCCTGATGGCGGTGCTGGGCAGCGCCGTGAGCTACGGGCTGTGGCCATCTTTGTTCGCCTGCCTGCTCAGCGTGCTCGCCTACAACTTCTTCTTTCTGCCGCCGCTCTACACCTTCACCATTTCCGACCCGGAGAACGTGGTCGCGCTGTTCTTCTTCGCGCTGGTGGCGATCATCGCCAGCAATCTTGCGGCCCGAGTTCGCGCGCAGGCGATATCGGCCCGGCAGCGGGCACGGATGACCGAGGAGCTTTATCTGTTCAGCCGAAAGCTGGCCGGCGCCGCCGCACTGGACGACCTGCTTTGGGCAACGGTGCACCAGATCGCGCTGATGCTGAAGGTCAAGGTCGTCCTGCTGCTGCCTGAGGCCGGCAGGCTTGAGGTTCGCGCCGGCTTCCCGCCGGAGGATAGCCTGGACGATGCCGACCTCGCCGCCGCCGCCTGGTGCTGGAGCCACAATCAGGCGGCCGGCCGCGGCGCCGACACGTTGCCCGGCGCCAAGCGCCTGTTCACC
>JANXRT010000146.1 GCA_025356735.1 Acetobacteraceae bacterium
TTGTCGAAGGGCAGCGGTCGGCTGACCGGCAGCAGCCCGGCGAGACCCGCCGCCGGCTCGACGATGGCCGCGTGATCGACATCCTGTCGGATCCGACGCCGGGCGGCGGCTGGACGATCACCGTCAACGACATCTCCGCCCTGGCCCAGGCGGAGGACGAGCTGCGCCGCCGGGCCGGGCTGCTGCAGTCGATCCTGGAGAACATCCCGCACGGCGTCTGCGTCTATGGCGCCGACCGTCGGGTGGCGCTGATCAACATCGCCTACCACGAGGTGATGCGGGGCGCGCCGCTGGCGCTCGGCGACCACCTGGAGGATATAATCCGGCGCCGTGCGGAAGCAGGCGAGTACGGCCCGGGCAACGTCGAGACGCTGGTCGCGGACGCGCTCGGCCATGACACGACACAGCCGCAGTCGCGCCGCCGGGTGCGCCCGAACGGGATCGCGGTCGATGTCCGCACGGCGCCGCTGCCCGGCGGCGGCTATATCAGCGTGGTTACCGACATCACGGCGCTGGCCGAGGCGGAGAGCCAGGCCAACCGCCGCGCCGACAGCATGAACGTGATGCTGGACAGCATGCGCCATGGCATCCTGCTGTGGAACGGCGACGGCCGGCTGGTGGCGGGCAACGCGCTCGCCGCCGAGATGCTCGGCCACCTGCCCGGAACGCTGGTGCCCGGGGTGTCACGCGACGAGCTGATCGACGATGCCGTCGCGCGCGGCGCCTACGGCCCGATGGGCAGGGCCGCGGCGCTTGCGGATGCGGTGCGCCATCGAGACCACTCGGTGTCCAACCGACGCTTTATCCAGACGCCGTCGGGGCGGGTGCTGGAGGCCGTGTCGGAACCGATCGCCGGCGGCGGCGTGGTCAGCACCTTCACCGATGTCACGCTGGCGCACGAGGCCGAACAGGAGCTGCGCCGGGCGAAGCTTCAGGCCGAGGCTGCCAACCAGGCCAAGTCGCGCTTCCTGGCAACCATGAGCCATGAGCTGCGCACGCCCCTCAACACGGTCATCGGCTTCTCCGACGCGATAATGCGTGAGGCGGCGGGCGCCTCGCCGGCGGCGGTTCACGACATCACGGAGTTCGCCGCCTCCATCCACGCCGGCGGGCAGCAGCTGCTGCGCCAGGTCAACGCCATCCTGGACGTCGCACGACTGGAATCGGGCCGGTTCGAGCTGCAAAGCGAGAGGGTGGACGTGGCGGCGCTGTTCGCCGGATGCCTGCGTCAGAACCGCATGTCGGCCGAGGCCGCCGAAATCACGCTTGAAGCCGGGCCGTCGATGCTTGTTTCCGCCTTTTCGGGCGATACCCAGCGCATGGCGCAGGTGCTCGGCCATCTGCTCGGCAACGCGCTCAAGTTCACCGAACCCGGCGGACGGGTGACGCTGAGCGCCGACCTCGACCCCGACGGAACCCTGCTGATCCGCGTTGCCGATACCGGCATCGGCATCCCCGCCTCCGACCTGCAGCGCGTGTTCGAGCCGTTCGTACAACTCGACGCCAGCCTCGCGCGGCGCTTTCAGGGCGCCGGATTAGGACTATATATATCGAGGGCGCTGATCGAAGCGCAGGACGGCACCCTCGTTCTTGCCAGCAAGGTGGGCGAGGGGACCGTCGCCGAAATAAGGATGCCGCGGACGCGGATGCTGCCGGCGCACGCCACTCCATCGAATCCGGTCTCGTTCTAAAGGAAAACACATGACATCGCTCGCCATCACCGACCAGCTGTTTTTCGAGCGCGCCGGCAGCCGCTTCGACCGCCAGGCGGCGGAACGCCAGATTGCCAGCGCGCTGGCCAATGCTGATGACGGCGAGCTGTTCCTCGAATACCGCGAGAGCGAAAGCATCAGCCTGGATGACGGCCGCATCCGTGCCGCCGGCTTCGACACGGCGCTCGGCTTCGGCTTGCGCGCGGTGGCCGGCGAGGCGACCGGCTACGCCCATGCCGGCGAATTGTCCGATGACGCGCTAGCGCGGGCCTGCGCCAGCGTTTCGGCCATCGCAGCAGGCCATTCGGGCGTCGCCTCGGAGCCGCCGCGGGCGACCAATTCGCGGCTGTATTCGGATGCCAACCCGCTGAGCTCGATGGATTTCGGCGCCCGGACGGCAGTGCTGGGCGAGATCGACGCCTATGCGCGCAGCCTGGACAGCCGGGTGGTGCAGGTCATGGCGTCGATCTCGGGCGAGTGGCAGGCGGTGCAGATAATGCGCGGCGACGGCAGCCGGATCGCCGATCTGCGGCCGCTGGTGCGAATGAATGTTTCCGTTGTCGTCGAGCAGGATGGCCGCCGCGAGACCGGCAGCTTCGGCACTGGCGGGCGGTTTGGATACGCCGCGATGTGCGCGCCCGACAGCTGGCGGGCAGCGGTCGAGGAGGCGTTGCGTCAGGCGGTGGTCAACCTCGACAGCCGGCCCGCCCCGGCCGGCGAGATGGAGGTGGTGCTCGGCCCGGGCTGGCCCGGCATCCTGCTGCACGAGGCGATCGGCCATGGTCTGGAGGGCGACTTCAACCGCAAGGGCACCTCGGCCTTCGCCGGGCTGCTCGGCAAGCGGATCGCGGCACCCGGCGTAACGGTGGTCGATGACGGCACCATGCTGGATCGGCGCGGCAGCCTGACGGTGGATGACGAGGGCACGCCGACCGGGCGCACGACGCTGATTGAGGACGGCATTTTGATGGGTTTCCTGCAGGACCGGCTCAATGCCCGGCTGATGGGCGTGGCGCCGACCGGCAACGGCCGTCGCCAGTCCTATGCCCATGCGCCGATGCCGCGAATGACCAATACGGTGATGCTGGGCGGCTCCCATGCGCCGGACGAGATGATCCGTTCGGTCAGGAATGGCCTCTACGCGGTCAACTTCGGCGGCGGCTCGGTCGATATAACCTCGGGGAAATTCGTCTTTTCCGCCAGCGAGGCCTACCGGATCGAGGATGGGCGCGTGACCACCCCCGTGAAAGGCGCGACGTTGATCGGCAACGGGCCGGATGCACTGACCAAGGTTGCCATGGTCGGCAACGACCTTGCACTCGACCCGGGCATTGGCACCTGCGGCAAGAACGGCCAGGGCGTTCCGGTCGGCGTCGGTCAGCCGACGAT
>JANXRT010000215.1 GCA_025356735.1 Acetobacteraceae bacterium
CACCGGCAAGACCACCACCATCGGAAAACTGGCGAAGACCTACCGCGAGCAAGGCTTGCGCCCGATCCTCGTCGCCGCCGACACCTTCCGCGCCGCCGCCGTGGAACAGCTCCAGATCTGGGGCGACCGCGCCGGCTGCGAGGTCATCTCCGCACCTCCCAACTCCGACGCCGCCGGCCTCGCCTTCAACGCCCTCACCCGCGCCCGCGCCGAACGCGCCGACATCCTCCTGATCGACACCGCCGGCCGCCTCCACAACAAGTCCGTGCTGATGGAGGAACTGCGAAAGATCATCCGCGTCATCCGCAAGGTCGATCCCACCGCCCCCCACTCGATCGTGCTGGTGCTGGACGCGACCACCGGCCAGAACGCCGTCCAGCAGGTCAAGACATTCAAGGAAATGGTCGAGATCACCGGGCTCATCGTGACAAAGCTCGACGGCTCCGCGCGCGGCGGCATCGTCGTCGCCCTCGCCGAAGCCTTTGGCCTTCCCGTCCACGCCGTGTGCGTCGGCGAACAGGCGACCGACCTGCGTCCGTTCGAGGCCGCCGAGTTCGCCCGTGGCCTGGTAGGCAGCAAGTAAGCTCGGGCTCTGCCCGGACCCGCTAAGGGCAGGCCCTTAGAACCCATTCGTTTCAGCATGGAACGTGGCTATCCGCTTGCAGCCTCCGCTGGTCCCACCATCGTCTCACCGCGCAGTTTCCGCGGCTCATTCTCACTAGAGGAACTCTGTCCAGTTTTCCGTATGCCACCCGCCGCATCATTTCCTGCGCCGTTAGTGGATCCACCGATCGCCAACCTTGGGTGCCGCCTCCCACACCTCCCGGGCCTTCACACTCAACGCTTTCCGCCCCGGCGCCGCTCGAACCGCCTTCCGCCGAGCTGCCTGCATTCCCAGCAGCATCCGCAACGCGCTTCGGGACGCCCGCATCATCGCCATGCTCTGCGCGGTATGCCGTTGAGCCGCCTTGCGGTCCTCCCGACAAGCCCCCGCCAGCCGCAAACAATCCAAGGCGACGGAATCAGCCACCACGAACTTCGCCGCCAGCCGCGCCTCGACGGCGTTGCCCGGCCGCAGCCCCGCGATCGCGTCCAGCGCCACCCGATCCCGTCGAGCCCAGCTCGCCGGCTCATCCACAAGCGGCGCCGGCAAGGCCCCACGCAAGCCCGCGACAATCTCCGCGAACACCTCCGGAGGCATCGAGCGAGCCCACCCAGGTTGAAGATCGGCCGGCAAATCGTGCAATGGGTCCATTCCATCCACCTACAGTCATTTCATCTAACAGGCAAGTAAAAAGCCACCGGAACGAGCACCAATGGGATGGACAGATGCGGCGAAATCCATCGACACCAGCAGCGCTGCCCGATCTACTCCAGCAAACGAGCGGACCTGGCGACGCCAGCCTGGAACCGAACACGGGAGGGCACAGCGATGAGCGATACCGAAATCACCCCCAGCCAGACCAACTTCGTCAGCCCGCCAGGCACCGGTCGGTTGCAACGGATTCTCGTCGTGACCCAGACCTACAAGGCCGAATCCGACCAGACCGCCGGCCAGCTCGTCTGCGTCGAGATCGAGGTCCCGCCCGGCCAGGGCGTCCCCCCCGCACCGCCACGCGCATGAGGACGAATCCTTCTACGTCCTCTCAGGCCAGGTCGTGATCGAGGGCGACGACTGCGGCGACAGCCCGATCCCCCTGAAAGCCGGCAGCTTCTTCTACGGCCCCCGAGCCCGCATTCACGGCTTCCGCAACGACATGACCGAGCCCGCGAAACTCCTGGTCTTCATCACCCCAGGCACCGGAATACAAGCCATGTTCGCGGGCCTCGCCGACCTCACCCACAAAAGCAGCCAAATCGACCCCGCCGCTGTCGCAGAAGTATGCGGTGACTACGGCATCGTGTTTGTAAAGTCAGAATAACGATATACGAAGAGTGGCACGGCCGGCATCCAACGCCAAAAAGCGCGTGCCTACTCGCCCCCCCGCGTTCAGAGCATGCGGCAATGTCTCTACCCCAACCACCGCCTCCCACAACTCCCCAGCCTCGGCACTTCAACGGTGTTGGATTGAGCTGCTGCTGGTTTGGTGGACACCGAGATTAGGGTGTTTCACGAGATTGGAGGATGCAGATGACGCGGCGACAGTTCAGCCGGGAGTTCAAGCTGGAGGCGGTGCGGCTGGTCAAGGAGCGTGGGGTTTCGGTGGTGCAAGCCAGCCGGGACCTGGATGTGGGCGAGAGCGTCCTGCGACGGTGGATCAAGGAGCTGGCCTCGGATCCTGGGCAGGCTTTTCCGGGTCAGGGCCAGCTCAAGCCGGAGCAGCAGGAGATCGATCGGCTGCGACCTGAGGTCGCCAAGCTCAAGGTGGAGCGTGATATCCTAAAAAAAGCCGCGGCCTACTTCGCGAGGGAGTCGATATGAAGTTCGGCTTCATTGCGAAACATCGAGGGATCTGGCCGGTGCGGTGGCTTTGCGAGGTGCTCGGTGTCTCGCGCAGTGGCTTTCACGCTTGGCTCACTCGGTCGCCCAGTGCCCGGGCGCGCAGCGACCAGGTTCTCGGCGCGCGGGTTAAGGCCAGCTTCGTCGGCAGCGACCGGACGTATGGCGCCCGGCGGGTCTGGCATGACGTGCTGGCCGAGGGTGCCGCATGCGGGCTGCATCGTGTCGAGCGGCTGATGCGCGAGCAGGCCTTGCGGGCCCGGCCGCGCCGCAGGGGCCTGCCCTCGGACAAGGGCACACGGCACGAGGCAGTGGGCAACGTGCTCGATCGGCAGTTCGAGGCCACGGCGCCGAACCAGAAGTGGATTGCCGAC
>JANXRT010000268.1 GCA_025356735.1 Acetobacteraceae bacterium
CGCGAAAAGCTGCCCGAGGGGTTCCAGCGCGCCGAATACCTGCATGCGCATGGGATCGTGGATCTGGTTGCCAAGCGAACGGAGCTCAGGGAAATTCTGGCGAGGCTGATTGGGCAATTGACCGAGAGGGAAAGTAAGGCAGCTTGAGCAAGGATGGGGCTCTGCCCCAAACCCCGCCCGGGGAGCGCCCGGGAGCGCATCCGTTAAGTTCAAGAATCGACGGTGTTGTTGCCCGGCTGCATGGGCTTCATCCGCGGCTGATCGATCTTAGCCTGGAACGGCTGCAGACACTACTCACCAAATTACGAAACCCTGAAAACCGGCTACCGCCGGTGATCCACGTCGCCGGCACCAACGGCAAGGGCAGTACCTGCGCCTTCGTCCGTTCCATCGCCGAAGCGGCGGGGATGCGAGTGCACGTCTATACCTCACCACATCTGGTGCGCTTCAACGAACGCATCCGCATCGCCGGCGAACTCGTCACCGACGATGCCCTGGTCGAGGCGATGGAAACCATCGAACGGATCAACGACAACGCGCCAATTACCGTGTTCGAGGTCATCACCGCCGTCGCGTTCCACCTGTTCGCGCAAACCCCGGCCGATCTGTGCGTGCTGGAAGTCGGCCTCGGCGGACGCGGCGACGCGACCAACGTGATCGCGCGCCCGGCCGCCTGCGCCATCACCTCGATCTCGCTCGATCATCGAGACCTGCTGGGGGCGACCCTGGACGTGATCGCTGCGGAGAAGGCAGGCATCCTGAAGCCCGGCGTTTCGGTGGCGGTCGGGGCACAGCCGCCGGAGGTTTTGGAGGTGTTGCTGGCGGTGGCCGAGAAAACCGGTTCGCCGGTCAGGCTGCGGAATCGCGATTGGCACCTTTCCGACAATGGCGCGGGCTTTCGCTTTCAGGACGCGATCGAAATCATCGATCTGCCGCCGACCGGCTTGCCGGGAAGATTCCAGCGCGACAACGCGGGCATTGCCATCGCGGCGCTGCGCGCCGCAGGCATCGAAGTCCCGAACAGGGCGTTTGCGGACGGCGTGGCGAAGGTCGAATGGCCGGCAAGGATGCAGCGCCTGACTGGCCGGCTGGCGTCCTCGTTGCCTCCCGGCTGGGAGCTATGGCTCGATGGCGGCCACAATCCGGGCGCCGGCATTGTGCTGGGGGAGCATATGTCGAAGTGGAGCGATCAGCCGGTTCATCTAATCGTTGGAATGAAGCAGGCCAAGGATTCCGCCGAGTTTTTGCGCCCGATGCTGCCATATGCCGCCACCGTCTGGGCGGTGATGGAGCCGGGGCAACATCTGGCCTTGCCAATCGAGGCAATCATCGCCGCCAGTGGTGGAGTAGCGAGGGTCGGCCCCACCGTTGCCAACGCACTGGCCGCATTGCCTCGCAGAAGTGCTTCAGCGCGAGTGCTGATTTGCGGTAGCCTGTACCTGGCCGGCGAGGTGTTAAAGCAGGATCTAAAGTAACTGGCTCCAAGGGCATGCGCTTAGCGGGGTCCAGGGGCAGAGCCCCTGGCCTTAACTTCCTAAAGGCTAGCGTCAATCCAAGCCTTAAGCCGGCTTTTCGGCAGCGCACCAACCTGGGTAGCCGCCGGCTTGCCGTCCTTGAACAAAATTAGCGTCGGAATGCCGCGCACAGCGTAGTTGTTCGGTACGCCGGGATTTTCATCGATATTGACCTTGGCGATGGTCAGCTTGTCGCCGTATTCGCCGGCGAGTTCTTCAAGGATCGGGCCGACCGCCTTGCAGGGCCCGCACCATTCCGCCCAGAAGTCGACCAGCACCGGCCCCTTGGCGCCGAGCACGTCGGTGGCGAAGCTCTCGTCGGTGACCGGCTTGGTGTTTTCGCTCATGTCATGCCTCATTTGAAGTTCGTTGCACCTCACGTAAGCGGCCCTGCCTGTGGGTCAAGCGGGCGCAAGGCGGGGCTGGTGCGCGTCCAGCAATTCGTCAGGCAGGATGACGACTTCGGCGGTCTGGGTCCAGACCAGCGCGCAGCGGATGGGAACGGCCGCAAAGACCTGGCGCAGCACGCCGCGATAGGCTGCCATCTGGCGCAGATAGAGCACCGGCGTGTTTTCGGCTGAAGAAGGCGGGTCGCGATTGGTCTTGTAGTCGGCAAGCAGCACCAACCTCTCCGTCGCCGCCAGCCGGTCGACGCGCCCATCGATGACCACTTCGTTGACGATGCCGGTGAGCGGGACTTCGGCGCGGCTGCCGGGGGCGAACAGCGGCGCCAGTTCCGGGTGGTCGAAGATGGCCAGTATCTCGTCGATCAGGGCGGGGCTGTGGCGCTGGTTCGCCAGGCGGGCCAGGAATGCTTCCGCGGCATCGCGCCAGGCGGTCCGCGGCAGCGAGGGCAGATGTTGCAGCAGTGTATGGACCAGCTCGCCACGCTCGAACCGGCGTCCTGCGGTGTCGTGCAGCGCCAGCGGCGACAGGGCCGCCGGAACGTCGCCAAACAGGATGTCGGCCGGCCGGCTAGGCGCCAGTTTTTTTGAAATCGGCGGCTCGACCGGCGCCGGCCTGGCCCGCCAGTGGGGTGACCGGCCGATCCATGCCGGCAGGCCGGCCGCCGCCATGGCGACGCCGGCGCGCGGATCGTCGTGCTTGGCCGGCACTGCCTGAAGGCTGGAAAGGCACATCACGTCCCCTTCCCACGCGTTGCCGCCGGGCAGGGTGAAAGGCGTGGATCGCGCGCCGATGGCGGCGAAACCTCGAGATATCATCGGGTACCAGGCATCGTCCGGCACCGGCCTGGCGGGCTGGAAGCCGCACACCAGCAGCCGGTCCTCGGCCCGGGTCAGCGCGACGTAGAGCAGCCGGTTATGCTCCTCCATCGCCTGAAGCCGCATCGTCGCGCGCATGTCGTCGGTCGCCTTGCAGGCAAGGCCCGCCCGCGGCGCCCACAGCGGCACCGACACGCCGGAATGCGCGTCGTGCCGCCACAGCAGCGCGCCGTCGTCGGGCGGCAGGGCGGTGGTATCGGGCAGGATCACCACCGGCGCCTGCAGCCCCTTGGCGCCGTGCACGGTCATGATCCGCACGGCGTTGCCGGCGGCCTCCGGCTGGCGCTTGACCTCGGCGCCGGAGCGGCGGAGCGAGGAAAGGAAGCCCTGAAGCGACGGCGGATGGCTGCGGCCGTAAGACAGCGCCGCGTTGAGCAGCTCGTCGATCGGTTCGGCCGCCTCGGCGCCCAACCGCGAGAAAATCCGCGCCCGGCCGCCGAGCGCGCCCAGCGCCTCGCACAGCAGGACATGCGGCGAGACATAGTCGGCGCGGGCCAGCAAGGCCGCGAAGAAATCGTGGGCGAAGCGCCAGTCCGGCTGTTCTCGCGCGCGGTCGCGCAGTTCATGCCACAACGACCCGCACCGCTGCATCGCCAGCCGCATCAGGCTGTCGTCGGTCAGCCCGCCCAGAGGGCTGGTCAGCACGCAGGCGAGGGTGAGGTCATCCTCGGGCAGCAGCAGCGCGTCGGCCAGCGCCAGCAGGTCCTGCACCGCCGGTTGCTCGGTCAACGCCAGCCGGTCAAGCCCGGCGACCGCCACGCCGCGCTTCTTCAGCGCGCCGACCAGGGCACGGGCGAGCTCGTCCCGCCGCCGCACCAGCACCAGCACGTCGCCGGGTGCGAGCCGCCGGCCACGGCTTTCCAGCATCACCGAGCCGTCCGTCTGGCCGGCGATCCAGTCGGCGAGCGCATCGGCGAGCTTCTGGCGGCCGGACATCGCGGTGGTGTTGCGGGTGGCGACGTTCCAGGCCTCGGGCATGTCGGCGACCGGTGGCGGCGTCAACGGCCATAGTTCGACCGATCCCGCGAAGCCGGCGCGGTCGGCGTAGTGCAGCAGCGTCTCTCCCTCCAGCACCACGCCGGCGGCGGCGACCGGATCGGCGAACACGGCGTCGACCAGGGAAAGGATCGGCGCGGTGGAGCGGAACGACACGTCCATCGGCACGTCCTGCCACTGCTGGGCGGCGTCGGTGACCATGCCGGCGAGCAGGCGCCGTTCACGCTCGAACCCGGCGGCATCGGCGCCTTGCACCGAGTAGATCGATTGTTTCCGGTCGCCGACCGCGAACACGGTGCGCTCGACATCGCGGGCGGAGGCGCCGGTGAAGAACTCGGCGGCTAGGCGGCGGGCGATGACCCACTGCGCCGGGGCGGTGTCCTGGACCTCGTCGAGCAGCAGGTGGTCAAGCCCGCCATCGAGTTTGTACAGCACCCAGGCGGAGCCCGGATCGACCAGCAGCTTCGATGTCGCCTGGATCAGGTCGTCGTAATCGAGATGGCCGGAGCGTTGTTTTCGCGCCGTGTAGCCGCCGGCGACGGGAGCCGCCAGCGCGACCAGTGCCGCCGATATCTTCGCCACCTCGACCGCGCGGACGCTGTCTTCGACACCGCACAACCGCTCGGCCTCGGCTAGGAACGGCAGCGCGAGTTCAGGCTCGTTCTTGAGCAGGTTGCCCTTGACGAAGCCACCGGCGGCGCGGGGTTCGCCGGCCTTGGTCAGGAACAGTTTTAACCATTCGATCCAGTCGTCGGCCCGGCTGCCTTCTGGCAGCGCAAGCCAACCAAGTATCTGCTCGGCGGTGACTTTTGACGCGGGAGTGCCGACCCGCAGCAACCGTTCGGCGGCAGCCTTGAGTTCGCCGGCATCCCACACGGACCCACGCGCCCGGATCGCCTGGTGATGGTCGCCGGGCTCGATGCCGAGGCTACGCGCCTGTGCCGCGTGCAGGTCGGGTGTCGCCATGGTCGCCAGCGCCGCCAGCCGGGCGGGTTCGGCGCGCAGGGAGCGCACCAGCCCGGCGAAGCCGTCGAGGGAGGTCAGCCCGGCGATGCGGTCCAGCGCGTCGCGCGTGCCGGCCAGGTGCGCCTGCTCCAGCATCTCCTCGCGCGCCTCCGACAGCGCGTGCTCGGCGTCGCGGTCCTCGATCAGCTCGAAATACGGCGACAGGCTGGCTTCGAGCGGAAAGCGCCGCAGCAGGGACTGGCAAAAGGCGTGGATGGTGCCGATCCGCATTCCGCCGGGCAGGTCGAGCACGTGGGCGAACAGTCTTCGTGCCTCGCCGCGCATCGCCACGGAGGGGATCACATCCAGCTCACGCAGCCGGACGTCGAGACTGTCGTCGGGCAGGCTGACCCACTCGCCGAGCGTGCGGTTGAGCCGGATCGCCATCTCGGCCGCCGCCGCCTTGGTGAAGGTGAGGCACTGGATCCGCGCCGGCTCGGCCCCGCCCAGCATCAGCCGCAGCAGCCGGTCGGTCAGCAGCTTGGTTTTGCCGGATCCGGCCGAAGCCGCGACGAAGGCGGAGACCGCCGGGCTGGACGCCGCCCGCTGGGCCGCCGTCGCGCGGTCCCGGGTCGAGAGGGGCGCGTCGGAGAGATCGCTCATCAATCGTCTTCCCCGCCACCGCTCACCCACTCGGCGACGCGGGCAAGCTGCGCATAGTCGGAAAAGCGCGGCGCCATCGACGGGTGGGGGTGGGACAGATAGGCGGTATGGACGTCGTCGAAATCGTCGATGCGCGCGCGCAGCCGCTCGATCGCCTCCGTCACCGCTTCGCCGATCGACGGCCCTTTGCCGTTGAACAGCTTCACCTCGTTGCCGGAGGTCGGGCCGCCGGTCAGGTGCCAGTAGGCCAGTTCCCGCACCGTCCCCACGGCCTCGTCGCCAAAGCCGCCGGCCTCGGCCATCGCGGCTTCAAGCAGCAGTTGCGGGGCCAGCCCGGCGCCAACCTGGCGGCCGGTCGGCACCAGGCCGGTCTTGTAGTCGAGGATGACTAGGCCGCCATCGGCGTGGCGCTCGATCCGGTCGGCCCGGCCGGTCAGGGTGAACCGGCGATCGGCCAGCTCCCACGATCCGCGGCATTCTGAGAGCACGCTAGCCGGGGTCGAGGCGTTGCGGCGCTCAATTTCGGTGGTGGCGATCCACTCGGCGATGCGATCGAGGCGCGGCGTCCACCAGGCCTCCAACGCCGGGCGCAGGCTGGCGGCCTTCAGCACCTCGGCGAACGAGCCGCGAAGGTGCCGGCTGGCATTGGCCGGGAACTTGGTGCCGTGCTGCGCCAGGAACCGGTGGATGCCGTCATGGACCAGCGAACCGTAATCGGCGGCGTCGGTCTCCTGGTCGATCGGATCGAGGCTTCGCAGCCGCAGGATGTGCTTGGCGTAGATCGCATAGGGATCGCGCAGCCAGGTCTCGATCTCGGTGACGCTGAGCTTTCGCGGCCGCAGCGCGACCGGGGGGCGAGGTTGCGGTGCGGCGACCGGCTTTGGGCCGCCGGCCGGCAGGTCGAGCGCGTCGGCCCAGGCGGCCGCCGGATGCTCGGGCAGCGCCATCCGATGGCCGGACAGCATCGCGTCGAGCCGGGACAGCCAGCGTGTCGGCACTGCCGGCGCGCCGTCGCGCCGGCGCGGGCAGGACAGCACCACGTTGGCGGCGGCGCAGGCAGTGCTGAAGAAGTCGTGCGCGTCCAGCCCGACCGCCTGCTCGGGCGAGGGCAGGCCGACGCGCGCGCGCATCTGCCGGCTCATCCACGGGCCGGGCTCGGTCGCGCGTGGCCACACGGTTTCGGTCAGGCCGCCAAGCACGATGGTGTCGGCGGTTTGCAGCCGCGCCTCGATCAGGCCCCAGATGAACACGCGCGGATGCTCGGCGCCGTCGCGGCCGCGCAACGCCCGGCGGCTGCGGACCGCGACCCCTTCGAGCAGGGCGTCGAGCAGGCCGGGCAGGGTCTTCGGCACCTGGTCGGGCAGCACGCGCAGCACCTCCAGCGCGTTGCCGAGCACGCCGGCCAGCGTTTCGCCCTCCTCGCCCGCCCATAGAAGTTCCGGGCCGTCCGCCTCGTCGCTGGCGGCGATGCGCTCGGCGGCCTCGATCAGCGCGCCGAGCTGGGCGGAAGGAGATTCCTCGACCGAGGCGAGCAGCCGGAACGCCGGCTCCAGGCATCGTTCGACCCGGTGCAGGAATTCGATCGAAGCCGCATTGGAAAAACCCTCACCGCGCTCTTCCGCCGCCTGGTCGAGCGCCAGCCGCAAGCCGGAAAGCCCGTGCAGCGGCCGCGGGCCGCGCAGCACGGCACGTTCCAGCGCGCGCGCGCCGATGCGGCACGCGGCCGGCGCCAGGCCGGCGGCGGCGAGCGGGTGCTTGAGCAATGCCAGCAAAGCCACCGGCGCCAGCCGCTGCGCCAGGGCGTCGGCCAGCAGCCGCAGCAGCACGGCGGGCGGCGTGTCGGCCAGCTTTTCGCCGGCGCTGTCGTCGGAGACGATGCCGAAGCGCGACAGCTCGGCGGTGACGCGGCCGGCCAGCTCGCGGTCCGGAGTCACCAGCGCGGCGCTGGCGCCCGGCACCTCCAGCGCGTCGCGCAGGATGATGGCGATCGCCGTCGCCTCGTGCTGCGCGTCGGCGACGGCCAGGCGGCTCAGCCCCTCGACATCGGGCGCGGCGGCAGCCTGCCATTCGGACAGCGCGCCGGCCGGCAGCAGGGCGCGCGACAAAACTATTCCGCGGGATGCCGGCACCGGCCCGGTTTTCGAACACGGCCAGGCGGAGATATCGCCTCGGGTCGCCCCCATGCCCTGCAGCAGGTGGCGAAAGCCTGACTGCGGATGGCTGTCATCCAGGGTTTCCCACACCGCCTCGGTCATTCCGAAATCCAGCCCCGGCAGCAGCACGGCGCCAAGGGGCAGGCCGGCGACCACCCGCAGCAGCCGGGAAATGGCCGGGATGCTGCCGGTGCTGCCGGCGGCGAGGATCGCGAAAGGCGGCGGCGCCTCGCGCCAGGCTTCGGCCTGCGCATCAAGCAGCGCGACCTGGCGCGCCGCCGGGTTCATCAGCCCCTGCTCGGCCAGCCATTGCGGCCAGGCGCGGGTGACGATCTCCAGGAACGACAGGGTCGTGTTCCAGTGCTCGGCGAAGTCTCCCCCCGTCGCGTCCGGCAGGCTGGCATGGAGATCGACCCCGGCCCGCTCGGCCTCGTCCATCAGCCGGGCGAGCTCGGCGGCCAGCTTCCAGGCGGCGTCGGCGGTGCTCGGGGCGCCGCCGGCGCCGCGCATCGCCAGCACCAGCCGGGTCAGCTCGGCGATGCGCCGGGCCGGATCGACCGAGGGCGGCAGTTCCAGCGCGCCGGCAAGGGCCAGCGGCGCCTCGTCCAGCGCGCCGAGCGCCACGATCCGCGGCAACAACAGGGCGCGGCCGCCGGAAGCGCGCAAAAACGCCTCGGCCAGCGCGCGCGCGGCGCGGCGGGTCGGCAGCAGGATCATGCCGTTGGAGGCAACCAGCGGGTCCGGCGCCTCACGCAGCCACTCGGCGGCGATGGCGTCGAGGAACGGCAGATGCGCGGCGAGGGAAAAAACCCTCATCGCATCTCCCCATAGGTCGGCGCGTGCAGGAAATGCTCGGCGTCGCGCAGATCCTCCGGGGTCGAGAGGTGGAACCACAATCCGTCATGGACCACTACCCGCAGCCGGCCGCGCTCGATCGCGCGGTCCCAGGCCAGGTTCATGCTGAACGGCGCCGCCGGCATGTCGTCGAGCAAAGCGGGCGAGATCAGCTGCACGCCGGCGAAGATGTATGGCACGACCTGGCGCTCGGTGCGCCGGGTGGGCCGGCCGAGCTTGTCCACGGCGAAGTCGCCGAACCCGACATCGGCGCGAACCTGAAAGCCGCGATGCACCAGCAGCACGCCATCGACGCTGTCGTCGAACGCCGCCGCCAGCCGCGACAGCGCCGGGCGCGGGCCATCGACCCAATAGGCGTCGCCGTTGACGACGTAGAACGGCGCGGGTCCCAGCTTCGTATCGGGCGGCGCCAGCGCAGCACGCACCGAGCCGCCGGTATCCAGCAGCTTTTCCTCAGGCATCAGCCGGGTTCGCGGCCCCAGCCCGGCGGCATCGCGCCCGGCGAGGTACTGTGCAACCTGCTCGCCGAGCCAGTGCGCGTTGACCACCACGTCGCGCACCCCGGCCGCCAGCAGCCGGTCGAAGCTGTGGTCGAGCAGCCCACGGCCTGACAGCTGCAGCAGCGGTTTTGGCAAAGTGTCGGTCAGCGGGCGCATCCGCTCGCCGCGCCCTGCCGCCAGGATCATCGCGCTGTGCGGCTTGACGATGGGCAGGGTCGAGGCGGTCATGCGGTGGCCTTCCTTGAAGCCGTATCGTTACAGCCTATCGTTCAACCTGTCGCTCCAGCCCGACAGAACGGCGCTGCGGCGGTCGTCATCGATCGGAACCAGCGTCAAGGTTAACGCATCGTCCGGCGTGAGGAAGCCAAGCCGATCCGGCCACTCCACCAGCACGATACCATCGCGCGCCGAGTCCCAATCAAGCTCTTCGAGCGCGGAAGCGTCGGACAACCGCCAAAGGTCGAAATGGTGGATGGTCCCGATCCGCGTCTCGTAGGCCTGGACGAGGGTGAATGTCGGGCTCGGCACATCGAGCGCCGGGTCCGCGGCCGCCGCGCGCAGGAAGGCCCGCGCGAAGGCGGACTTGCCGGCACCGAGCGGGCCGGACAGGAGGATGGCATCGCCAGGCCGTGCCAGGGCAGCCAGCCTCGCGGCCAGCGCCTCGGTGGCGGCGAGGTCGAAAAGATGCAGCTCGATTATCTTATCAGGGGGCATCGCGGGGCAAGGTGTAGGTCTACGGCGCTTGATCCGGCAAGGTGCTGCCGCTACCTCGATAGGATGCAGACACTCGACACCGACGTGGCGATCATCGGCGCCGGCCCGGTGGGGCTTTTTGCCGTGTTCCAGCTTGGCATGCTGAAGCTCACCAGCGTGGTGATCGACGCGTTGGACGCGGTCGGCGGGCAGTGCACCGCGTTGTATCCCGAAAAGCCGATTTTCGACGTTCCCGCCCATCCGGCGATCGAAGCCGGTGAACTGATCGTGCAACTCGAGCGCCAGATCGCGCCGTTCCTGCCGCCCTTGCTGCTGGGCCGGCGAGTCGTGGCGTTGGAAGGCTCATCCGGCGACTTCCGACTGACCACAGATCAGGGCGACATCGTGACGGCGCGCGCCGTCATCGTCGCCGCCGCCGCCGGCGATCACCACCCGTTTGCCGCGGAAATCCTCGCGGCGGCGGACGTAGTACTGAACGGCGCCGGTCGCCTCGTACGCCTCCAGCCCGTCGATCGGCGGCCGGTTCGGTCCAAACGCGCCGGGGGGGGGGGGGGGGGGGGGGGGGGGGGG
>JANXRT010000276.1 GCA_025356735.1 Acetobacteraceae bacterium
TCGAGGCCGGTGTGGATGCCAAGCGCGTTCATCCTCGCCGCGGTCACCGGTCCGACACCATGGAACCGGGCCACCGGCAGGTTCTCGACGAAGGCCGGGCCCATCCTCGGCGTGATGACGAACAACCCGTCCGGCTTGCGCTGGTCGGAGGCGAGCTTGGCCAGGAACTTGTTGTAGGAAACGCCGGCCGAGGCGGTCAGCCCGGTCCGGGCGCGGATCGCCGCCCGGATCGCTTCGGCAATGGCGGTGGCCGAGCCCAGGTCGATCAGCGGCGTGGTCACGTCGAGGTAGGCCTCGTCCAGCGACAGCGGCTGGATGATCGGCGTGTAGCGCGCGAAGACGGCATGGATCTCCCGCGACACCGCCTTGTAGACATCGAAGCGCGGCGGCACGAACACGAGGTCGGGGCATCGGCGCCGCGCCGTGACGGAGGCCATCGCCGAGTGGACGCCAAACGCCCGGGCCTCGTAGCTCGCCGCGGCAACGACGCCGCGCTCACGCGAGCCGCCGACAGCCAGCGGCACGCCGCGCAGGCGCGGATCGTCGCGCTGCTCGACCGATGCGTAGAAGGCATCCATGTCGATGTGCAGGATGCGGCGCCAGGTCGTGGTCGGATCGGACATCTGGCTTGCTGTGTAGGCTTGGGCGGATAGCCGCGCCATGCCGGTTGCCATCCCGCCGGACTGCGTTGACCCCCGGCCATGCGCAAGCTTACGCTCGAAGGTGCTCGATCGGTCGTCCGCCGACCGGAGCAAGGAAAACCAGCCCGGCGCAACGAGGCTGTGAGGAGGCCATCGATGAACGTGGCGCTGGATATGAATCCCGTTTCCCACGCGGCCTCGATGCCGCTCGACGCCATCGACGTCAGCGACCCGCGTCTCTACCGCGAGGATATCTGGCAGCCGTATTTCGAGCGGCTGCGGCGCGACGATCCCGTCCACTACGTCCCGGACAGTCCGTATGGGCCGTACTGGGCGGTCACCAAATACAAGGACATCGTCCGGCTCGAGGTTGACCACCGGTCGTTCTCGTCGAGCTGGAAGCTCGGCGGCATCAAAATCCAGGACCAGCCGGTGGGGCTTCGCCATCCAGATGGAGTTCACCGAGCAGCTCAACGTGATGTGGGAGGAGCGCGCCAAGCTGCCGCCGAGCTTCGACCTGATCTCGATGTTCGCCCACAGCGAGGTCATGAACCGGATGACGATCCGCGAGCGGATGGGCACCCTCATCCTGTTCCTGGTCGGCGGCAACGACACCACCCGCAACTCGATGTCGGGCGGCGTCGCGGCGTTCGGCCGGTTCCCCGACGAGCTGCGCAAGCTCCGCCGTAACCCGGCGCTGCTGCCCGGCGCCGTGTCCGAGATCATCCGGTAGCAGACGCCGGTCATCCACATGCGCCGGACGGCGACCGAGGATGTCGAGTTCGCCGGCAAGCGGATGCGGGCAGGCGACAAGGTCGTGGTCTGGTACCTGTCGGGCAACCGCGACGCCGACGCGATCGACCGGCCGGATGAATTCATCGTCGATCGCCCCCGCCCGCGCGAGCACCTCTCGTTCGGTTTCGGCATCCATCGCTGCCTCGGCAACCGGCTGGCCGAGCTGCAGCTCCGCATCCTCTGGGAAGGCATCCTGGCGCGCGACCTCAGGATCGAGGTGCTGGCCAAGCCCATCTACGCCCACTCCAACTTCCTGCGCGGCATCTCCAGGCTGCCGGTGCGGCTCACTTCATGAGGTGGCGACTGAAAGATTCGAATAGAACGCGATGATGCAACTGCGCCGTGACGTTTATGCCAGGCGGGACCTCGAACGTCTGATCAACCCGCGCGTGGTCTCGGTCGTCGGCGCCTCCGAGACGCCCGGTTCCTTCGGCCAGCGCACGCTTGCCAACCTGGCCGACTTCGCCGGGCAGGTCATCGCCGTCAATCCGAAATACACCACGCTGCTCGGACGGGCGTGCGTGCCGGGCCTCGCCGCCCTGCCGACCGTGCCGGACTGCGTCGTGCTGTGCGTCGCGCGCCCGCTGGTGGCGGAGATGCTGGAAGCGGCGGCGGCGATCGGCGCCGGCGGCGCCATCCTCTATGCCTCGGGCTTCAGCGAGACCGGCAAGCCCGAGCGCATGGCCGAGCAGGACGCGCTGATCGCGCTGTCGCAGCGGACCGGCCTACGGCTCGCCGGCCCGAACTGCGTCGGCCTGGCCAACACGAGCTCGCGCGCCGGGCTGCATTTCATGGCGGATTACACGACGCTGGGTCATCGCCGCGGTCCGGTCGGCATCGTCTCGCAAAGCGGCGCGCTGGGCTACACGGTGCTGCAGGCGATGGGCCGGGGCATCGGCTTCACCCACTACCTCGCCGCCGGCAACTCGGCCGACGTCGATGTCTGCGACTACATCTCCTACCTGGCCGAGGACGACGACACGAGGGCGATCATCTGCCTGTTCGAGGGCGTCCAGGATGGCGGCCGGTTCCTTCAGGCCGCGCGCAAGGCGCGTGCCGCCGGCAAGGCGCTGATCGTCTACAAGGCGGGCAACGGCGAGGCCGGCGGCCAGGCGGCGCTGTCGCATACGGGGACCATGGTCGGCTCCGCCGCCGCCTACCAGGCGGCGTTCCGCGACGCCGGCTGCATCGCGGTGGACAACCTCGAAGCGGTGCTGGAATGCGCCAACTTCTTTGCCAGGTCGGGCGTGCCCGCCGGCGGCCATGGCGTCGGGGTGCTTTCGACCTCGGGCGGCGCCTCGGTGATCAGCGCCGACAAGGCCGAGCAGCATGGCGTGCCCCTGCCGCCGCTGGCATCCGCGACGGCAGCGGCGCTGGACACGGTGGTTCCCGATTTCGGCGCCGTCGCCAACCCGTCCGACCTCACGGCCGAGGTGCTCAAGACGGCGGCGACGTTCGGCTTCTGCCTTGATGCCTTCGTGGCCGACCCCGGCTACAGCGCGCTGGTCATTCCGATGGTCTTCGCCCACAGCTCCTCCAGCGGCGCGCGAGCCGTGCGATTGAGCGAGACGGCGCAACGGACCAACCGGCCGATTGCCGTGGTGTGGATGAACGAATGGCTCGAAGGCCCCGGCGCAGAGGCGTTCGACCGCGATCCGCGCATCGCCACCTTCCGCTCCACCGACCGGTGCTTCGCCACGCTGCGGGCCTGGTTCGACTGGCATGATCCGGCAAGCAGGCTCACCGCGCCGGCAACCCGTCGCGCACCGGCCGCTTCCGCCGAGGAGGCCCGGCGTATAATCGGATCCGCTGGGTCGGCACTGAACGAGACGGACTCCAAGCGCGTGCTCGCGGCCTACGGCATCGCCATCCCACGCGAGGTTCTGGCGCAAGGCCCGGACGAAGCGGCGGCCGCGGCCGCGCGTATCGGCTTTCCGGTGGTGGCCAAGATCGTTTCCACCGACATTCCACACAAGACCGAGGCCGGCGGCGTGCGGCTATCGCTGCATACCGAGGACGAGGTGCGCGCAGCCACCGCCGCCATCCTCGCCGCCGCCCGCGCCCATGCGCCGGCTGCGGTGATCGATG
>JANXRT010000307.1 GCA_025356735.1 Acetobacteraceae bacterium
CCAACCTGTTCGATGGCGGCCCGCGCTCGAAGCTTTCGATGACGATCGGACGCGACAGTGGCCCGATCGCAATGACCCGGACCGAGCGGCAGGACCCGTTCGTCGATGAAGTCTATGCGCGCAACCTCGACACCAAAAAGCCGTGGGTGAAGTCGGCGCTGTCCAGCCATATCTGGCAGGCGACCTTGCCGGCCGACCTGGCGGTGGGCACACATCGGATCACCGTTTTCGGAACCGACGAGCATGATCGGCCGCATAGCGCGTGGATGATCCTGGAGGTAACTGGCTGAACGCCGTAGGCAAGGTGCCGTCGCCCCTTGTATTTCCCACACCTATGTGAGGCGCCCCGGGGCGCTACCCCGGCGGGGTTTGGGGCAGAGCTCCATGCTTGCCTGCCTACCGCGCAGCCACGGCGTCCAACGCCCCCGGCACAAACGGCGGCAGGCTGTCGATCGGCGGCTCCGGCAACGGACCGGTATCCTCCCAGCCGCCGCCGACCGATCGGTATAACGTAACCACATCGCCGGTCAGCATCATGTCGGCCTGGATCAGTTGCTGGCGCGCCGCGACCAGGGTGCGCTGCGCGTCCAGCACCTGGATGAAGTCGGCAAGCCCGTGCGTATAGCGGTTGCGGGCCAGATAGAGCGTGAGGTCGCCCGATCGCACCGACAGCACCAGCTTGTCGCGCGCGGCGCGGTCGGTGCGGTAGGCAAGCATGCTTTCAAGGGCCTGGGCGCGGGCCAGGCGCAGGCTCGACGTCAGGCGTCCGCCCTGGAAGATCGGCAGCGAGACGCTGGGTCCGACGGAGTAGAAGTTGCTGGCCCAGTTGGTCAGGTAGCTGGCATTGGTGGCGCGGATGTCCGGGCGGCGGCGCGCCAGGGCGGACGGCAGGCCGACGCCGATCACCGGCGGGCTGGTCGGCAGCGCCGCAGGCATGCCGAGCGTGGCATCCAGCGCACCGGGGGGTTGCCCGGTTAGCACGCTCAGCCGGTTGATCGCCTGCGTGGCCTGCTTCTCGTAGGCCGGCAGCTGCCGCTCGATGTCGAAAAGCTGCGTGCGGGCCTGCGCCACATCGAGGTCGGTGGCGATGCCCTGGCGCTGGCGGCGTTGCGTCAGGGCTAGCGCCTCCTGTCCGGACCGCACGTTCTCCTGCTGGCTTTGGGTCAGCGCCTGACCGCCGCGCAGCTGCACGTAGGCCTGCGCCACATCACCTTCCAGCATCACCAGCGCATCGTTGGTGGCCTCGACCTGAGCTTCGGTCTGCGCGCGGGCCTGCTCGACGGAACGCCGCACGCGGCCGAACAGGTCGAGCTCCCAGGAGGCGTTCAGCGCATACTGGAACAGGTCGACCGGCTGGGTGAGCGAGTTCAGCAGGCCGCCGCCGGCGGTGCCGGCGCGGTTGCCGAAGCCGGGGCTGAACTGGTTGAGCGGTGAATTCTGGTCAGCGAGCTGGTTGAGCTGGCTGTAGACGCCCCGAGACTGGAGCAAGCCGCGCAGGCCGAGCTGCTCGTGCATGTAGCTGGCGCTGCCGTTGAGCATCGGCAGGCCGGCGGCGCGGCCGAGACCTCACCCCGTCGCCCTTCGATGACGCGGACGACAGCTTGCTGAAGGTCAAGGTTGCCGGCGATCGCGCGGGCGATCAGATCCGTCAGCACCGGATCGTTGAAACCTTGCCACCATCTCGGATCGGGGTTGCTTGCCTGCGTGACGGTCGCGCCGCCACGTGCCGATCCGTCATTCCAGTTGGAAGCACCGACCGACGCAGGCGGCACGAAATCCGGCCCGACGGTGCAGGCGGCAAGAACAAGGAAGGCTCCGCCAACCGCGGCGGCGGACAGATGGCGCATTACGCTCCGCCGCCTCCGCCCGGCTTCTTGACGCTGGACATCATCAGCGCAACCGGGATCATGGTGAAGGCGAGGCAGGCGGTGATCAGGAAAACGTCGGTATAGGCGAGCACCGCAGCCTGGCTTTGCAGCGTCTGGAAGATCTGACCGGGCGCGTTCTGCATCGCCTGCGCCGCCGACTGGCCGGAGCCGATCAGCGCCTGCTCGATCTGTTGGAGAAGGTCGTTGTAGGGTTGGTTAGCGGACGTCAGATGCTCGACCATGTGGGCCTGGCGGATCTGCTGGTGCTCGGTGATCAGCGCGGTGGAGACCGAGATGCCGATGCCGCCGCAGACGTTGCGCGCCATGCTGAACAGCGCCGTGGCATCGCCGTTCAGCTTCGACGGCAGGGTGGAATAGGCGATCGTGCTGATCGGCACGAACAGGAAGGCGAGGCCGATGGTCTGCGTCGCGCGCAGGATCACGAGACTTTTGAAATTGAGGTCCGGCACCAGGTTCATCGAGTAGATCAGCGCGCCGCCGGGCGCCAGGCCACCGAATGCGATGACGTATTTGACGGGCACGACACTGAGGGTCTTGCCGACCAAGGGGATGAGCGCCACCAGCACGACCGCGCCCGGGGCCAGCACCAGCCCGGCCCAGGTCGCGGTGTAGCCAAGCCATTGCTGGGCGAATTGCGGGATCAGCACGGCGCTGCCGTAGAGCACGAAACCCGTGATCGCGATCTGTATCAAGCCGAGCGCGAAGTTCCGGTCGCGATAGATCCGCAGGTTGACGATCGGTTCGCGCACCGTCAGCAGGTAGGCGACGCCGAAGGCGAAGCCGAGCGCCGAGAGCGCGAACATGACGATGATGAAGGGCGAGCCGAGCCAGTTGTAGACCTCGCCGCGATCGACGCCGACCTCCAGGCAGCCGAGCGCCAGGGCGATGAACATCACGCCGACATAGTCGAACCTTGGGGCGGTCTTGCGCTCCCGCTCCATCGCGGGCGAATCCTCGACGACCTGGAGCACGCCGAACAGCGTGAACATCCCGACCGGCACGTTGATAAAGAAGATCCAGTGCCAGGAGTAGCTGTCGGTCAGGAAACCGCCGACCACCGGCCCCAGCACCGGTGCGATGATGATGGCGACGGCGGTAAGAGAAAATGCCTGCTGGCGCTTCTCGGCCGGAAAGTGATCGAGGATGATCGCCTGCTGAGTCGGCTGCAGCCCTCCGCCAAAAAAGCCTTGCAGGCCGCGAAACAGCAGCAGCTCCGGAAAGCTGGTTGACAGACCGCAGGCAAGCGACGCCACCGTGAACGCGCCGATGCAGATAAGAAAGTATCGCTTGCGCCCAATCAGCCGGCTCAGCGCGCCGGAGATCGTCAGCACGATGCCGTTGGCGACCAGGTAGGTGGTCAGGCACCAGGTGCTCTCGTCATTGCTGACCGACAGGCTGCCGGCGATGTGCGGTAGCGCCACGTTGACGATGGTGGTGTCGAGCACCTCCATGAAGGCGCCGAGCGTGACGATGATGGCGACCAGCCAGGGATTGGATTTCGGCTTCCAGCCCTCGCTCCGATCGCTCATCGGACGGTCACCGTCGAAATCACCGACAGGCCGAGGGGCACGTTGTTGCGGTCGCCCAGCCCGCCGTCGATGACGACCTTGACCGGCACCCGTCGGACGATCTTGACGAAGTTGCCGGTGGCGTTCTCCGCCGGGAAGGCGGTGAAGCGCGCGCCGCTGCCCCCCTGGATGCTTTCAACGTGGCCGCGCAGCCTGAGGTTCGGATAGGCATCGACGGTGATCGGCACCGGTTGCCCGGGGCGCATGTCGGCGAGCTGGTTTCCCTTGAAGTTCGCTGTCACCCAGACATTCGGGGTGACGATGTAGAAGATCTGCATGCCCTCCTGGGCGTAGCTGCCAAGATTGACGTTGCGGCGCGTGATGCGGCCGTCCTGCGGCGCACGGACATCGGTGTAAGAAAGCGTCAGATCGGCCTGTGCCAGGCTGGCCTCGGCCTGCGCCACCTGTGCCTGACGCTGGCTGACGACATCCGCCGACGCCTCGATGTTCTGCGGCACCAGGCCGGCAACCTGCACCTGGGCCTGCGCCAGGCTGACGTTGACGCCGTTTGATTTCAGCTGCGCCGCCGCCTGATCGACGCTGCTCTGGGTGGTGGCGCGGGGATCGACGCTTTTCTGGCGGCGGTATTCCTGCTCGGCCTGCGCCTGGTTGGCCTGCGCCTGGGCAAGCTGCGCCTGCGCTTGTGCCAATGTCGCCGGAACACGGACGCGCGCGATGTCGAGGTCGGTCCGCGCGCTGGCCAGCTGCGAGCGCGCCAGCGACAGGTTGGCGACGGCCTGGTTGCGCTTGGTGATCGAATCGCGCGGATCGATGCGAAGCAGCAGGTCGCCGGCCTTGACGATCGTGTTGTCATCGACATTCAGCTCGGTCACGTAGCCCGAGACCCGGGCGGCGATGGCGACGGCGTCGCCCTCGGTGCAGGCATCGTCGGTGCTTTCCAGCCCGCGGTTCAGCAGCCAGTAGGTGATGCCGGCGATGATCGCGACCACGACCAGGACCGCGGCGATGAGGATCGGCAGCCGGCTTTTCAGCTTCCTGTCGTCGCCCTTGTCACCTTCGCCGTCATCGATCTTTTTGTCGTGCTCCGCATCGTCATCGTCCCCGCCTTTATCTTTGGCGGAAGGATTATCAATGCGGCCGGGATCCCGCTTCGAGGTTCCCTGGTCTTCGCGGCCCTGCGTGTCGCTTGATTGGCGGTCATCGGTTCGCTGGCTTGCCACCCTACTTCCTGTCTCGCGTTTCATTCAGGTCAAACGACATCTGGGGCCTGATGGTAGGCACGGATGCCCGTTCCCCTACGGCTCTCGGGACTTCCTTCACTTACGGATGCGCTCCGGGGCGCTACCCCAATGTTTGAAGGTGAGACAGGGTCTGGGGCGACGACCTATGCTTGCTTTGGCAACGGTCAGTTCCGGGTGCGCACGCCCAGCACGAACCCAAGCAGGCCCAGAAGAACAACGCCGATCACGGTCTGCATGCTGGACAGCACCAAACCGAGTTGCCCGTTCGGCCGCAGCCCAACCTCCGACGTGCCAACCGTCGTCATCGAATCGAGGCTGAACAGAACGTAATCGATCATCGCGAACCGCCCTCCCGCGGCGACGCCTTCCCGCGGCTCCAGGCATCCGGTCAGCCAGTAGATGCCGGCGAAGCAGAACAGGACAACAAGAAGCGCGCGCAGCACCCGTGCAATGCTTTCGCCGTAGTCGCACACCCACTCCGCCGCGACATCGCCAAGCCAGTGCAAGGCGGGGCGGGTGGCAGCCATGAAATCGCGTTGGCGAAAGGCAGCGGCGGCGTGCTGGGCGTGCAGGCGCTTGCCCATGCGGCGGCGGCGGCGGAAGGCCCAGCTGGCATCGTCGCCGATGCCGAGCGTGCGGAAATTCTGCTCGAGCACGATGTAGCCCTCGCGCGCCGCCTCGAACTCGCCGGCGACTTCCTCGCCAATGGCGCCGCCAAGCTGGTGCGCGCGCATCCGGGTGCGTTCCAGCCACGCGCCGGAGAACCTGGCGTGGCGCAGGTCGCATCCGGTCAGCGCGACATGCGGCAGAATGGCACCGGAAAGGTCGGCGCCGGCGAGCTCGCAGCCTTCGAGCATCGCGTCGCGCAGGTTGGCGCGGGCGAGCCGGGCACCCGACAGATCGGCCCGGCGCAGGCTAGCGCCGGTAAGGTCGGCCGCCGTGAAGTCGGCATCGCGCAACTGCGTCTCGTCGAGGCGCGCGCGGCAGAAGCTGGTTCGCTCGGCCGCGGTCTCGGCCAGGTTGGCGCCCCACAGATCGGCGTCGGAGAAGTCCGCGCCGTCCATCACCGCGCCCGAGAAGTTGGCAAAGCGCAGGCGCGCGCCGCGCAGGCTGGCATCCTCCAGCAGGGTGTCGGTGAAATTGGCCTCGCCGGCATCGATCTCG
>JANXRT010000355.1 GCA_025356735.1 Acetobacteraceae bacterium
ATCGGCGACGCGACGATTTCTGGGATGCCGACCGCGAGATGATCGAAACGGCGCCGTTCCTGTTCATCGCCACCTCGTTCGGCGACTATACCGATTGCAGCCTGCGCTCCGGCATCCCCGGCTTCATCAGGATCACCGGACCCGGCACGCTCGAGTTCCCCGAATACGACGGCAACTCGATGTACCGGACCCTCGGCAACATCAGCCGCAACCCGAATGTCGGGCTGCTGTTCGTCCGCTTCGACGGCAAGAGCCTGCGCATCCGCGTCAACGGCAAAGCCACCATCCTGGACGATCCCGCCGACCTCGCCCGCCATCACGGCGCCAAGCTGGTAATCCGGGTGGTATGCGAGCTGTTCTCCAACTGCCCGCGCTCGGTGCACGACCTCGCCAACGGCACCTACTCGGAATACCTGCCGCGGCCAGGCCACGTGCCACCGCCGCCAGAGTGGAAAAGCCGGGATTATATTCGGGACCTGCTGCCTAAGAAGTAAGGCTGGGGCTCTGCCCCTGACCCCGCCGGGGTAGCGCCCCGAGGCGCATCCGACAAGGAAACCCAGACACGCCTCAAGTTTGTTCAACCTTGGCCTGAAAGTTGCATGGTATCATCACAGATTGGGAGAGATATCATGCTGCGTCGAACCTTCCTGGCATCCGTGCCGGCAACCCTGGCCGCGCCCGCCGCCTGGGCGCAAGCGCCGTCGCGCGCCGAAACGCTGCTGCTGGTGCAGGAATACGGCCCCAACAGCCTCGACATGCAGGGCATCGGCTCCTCGCAACCGGTCAACGGCGTCGCTCTCAACTGCTACGACCGGCTGCTGCGCTTCAAGCGCATCCCCCTGCCGGGCGGCGTCGGCGAGACCTACCAGATCGACGCGCTGGAGCCGGAGCTCGCGGAAAGCTGGCAAATCGCCAGCGACGGCATGAGCTGCACGTTCAAGCTGCGGGAAGCGACCTTCCACGGCGGCCGGCCGGTGACGGCGGCGGACGTGAAGTGGTCGCTCGACCGGGCGGTGTCGATCGGCGGCTTCGCCACGACCCAGATGGCGGCCGGCAGCCTGACCAAGCCGGAGCAGTTCGTGGCGCTCGACGACCGCACTTTCCGGATTGATTTCGCCCGCCGCGACAAGCTCACGCTGCCCGACATGGCGGTGACCATCCCCTTCATCTTCGACAGCGAAACCGCCAAGGCCAACGCCGGCGGTGACCCGTGGGCCAAGGAATACCTCAAGAACAACGTCGCCGGCGGCGGCGCCTGGCGGGTCGAGAGCTGGAAGCCCGGCACGGAAACGATCTACACGCGGTTCGATCAGTGGAAAAGCGGTCCGCTGCCGAAGCTGCGCCGGGTGATCGCGCGCGACATCCCGAGCCCGAGCACCCGGCGCGCCCTGCTGGAGCGCGGCGACGCGGACATCAGCTACGGCCTGCCGCCAAAGGATTTCAAGGACCTGGCGGAGGCCGGCAAGCTCCAGGTGGTGGGCGTGCCGGTGCCCAACGCGATCTGGTACGTGGCGTTGAACACCGCCTTGCCGCCGTTCAACGATGTTCGCCTGCGCCAGGCCGTGGCCTGGGCGATCCCGTATGAGAAGATCATGCAGGCGGCGCTGTTCGGCCGCGGCGTGCCGATGTGGGGCGGCCCGGCGGTGCCAGCCGGGCTGAGCTGGCCGCAGCCTTTCCCCTACTCGACCGACATGGAGAAGGCCCGCGCCCTGATGAAGGACGCCGGCATCGCGCCGTTCACCACCACGCTGCTGTTCGACGCCGGCAGCGCCACCATCGCCGAGCCGATGTCGGTGCTGGTCAAGGAGGCGCTGGCGCCGCTCGGCATCACCGTCGAGCTGTCGAAGATCCCGGGTGCCAACTTCCGTGGCGAACTGAACAAGAAAACGGCACCGATGGTCATCAACCGGTTCGGCGGCTGGCTCGACTGGCCGGACTACTTCTTCTTCTGGAACTACCACGGCAACAATTCGATCTTCAACGTCAGCTCGTACCAGAACAAGAAGATGGACGCGCTGATCGATGGCGCCCGGTTCGCGCCGGATCGGGAAGCCTACGCGAAAGCCGTGCGCGGCTTCATGGAGATGGCTTTCCGCGAGCTGCCGGCGATCCCGATCTGCCAGCCGCTGCACGACGTCGCGATGCAGAAGACCGTCACCGGCTACCAGTTCTGGCCGTGCCGCGAACCCGACTTCCGGCAGCTTGCGAAGGTCTGACCGATGTGGGGCGTGCTCCGCCGGCTCGCCGCCGCCCTGCCGGCGCTGGCCGGTGTCGTGCTCGGCACCTTCCTGCTGACCCGCGTGCTGCCCGGCGACCCGGCGGCCTACTTCGCCGGCCCGACCGCGAGTGCGGAGAGCATCGCCCAGGTGCGCGCCGCGATGGGGCTCGACAAGCCGCTGCCGGTCCAGTTCGGCGACTATGTCCGGGCGCTGGCGCATGGCGACCTCGGCCAGTCGCTGACCACCGGCCAGCCGGTGGTGCGCGACCTCGCCGCCCGGCTCCCCGCCTCGGCCGAGCTCACCTTGTGCGGGCTGCTGCTGGCGGTCGTGGTCGCCATCCCGATGGGCATCCTGGCGGCGGTGCGGCAGGGCTCGTGGATCGACCAGCTGTGCCGCACGGTATCGACGGCCGGGGTGTCGCTGCCGGTGTTCTTCACCGGGCTGCTGCTGGTCTATGTCTTCTACTTCCTGCTCGGCTGGGCGCCGGCCCCGGTCGGCCGGCTCGATGCCTACGCCGCCGAGCCGCCCGCCCATAGCGGCTTCTTCCTGATCGACGCCCTGGTTGCCGGCCAGTGGGAGACGTTCCGAAGCGTGCTGGCGCAACTGGTGCTGCCGGCCTGCACGCTCGGCCTGTTCGCGCTGGCGCCGATCGCGCGCATCACCCGCGCCTCGATGCTGGCAACTTTGGACGCCGAGTTCATCCGCACCGCGCGCGCCACCGGCCTGTCGCCGGCGATGGTCGTGCTGGGCTACGCATTCCGCAACTCGCTGCTGCCGGTGGTGACCTCGCTCGGCATGGTCTTTTCCTTTCTGCTTGGCGCCAACGTGCTGGTCGAGAAGGTGTTCGCCTGGCCGGGGGTCGGGTCGTACGCGGTCGAGGCGCTGATCGCCTCCGACTTCGCCCCGGTGCAGGGCTTCGTCCTCGCCATGGCATCCTGTATGTCGCGCTCAACCTCGCCGTGGACCTCGCCAACCGCGGGCTCGACCCGCGCGCCCGGGCTTCATGATCGCGTCTTTC
>JANXRT010000376.1 GCA_025356735.1 Acetobacteraceae bacterium
GAAAATCGCGCGACCGAGTACAGCAAGGCCTCGACCACCGGTTCGTGGGAGGATGCATTCGGCGACGCCGTGTTCCAGGCGCCGGCCGGTGTCGAGGACAGGCTTCCGCCCTCGTTTGCACCGCTGAGCACGTCGCCTTAGCCTCGATTCGAAACTGTCTGCAAGCGGCAGACGACAAGGTCGTTTCCAGGTCGGGACCGGGTGCTGCAGGAATTGGCCTGACAAATTAACCTGTGCCGCTTGTTTTATTTACATTTTTACCAAGACGGTAGTAAAAGTCACGATGAAATAACGTCCAGGTAACACTCGGTATTTTCGCAGGCTATAATGTATCGATCCAATGTATAAAGACCGGTTCCTGGCAGTTTGAGGATAAAGGCCGCAGCCAGTCCCGAAATGGGACGGCCCTGTCTGACCGGTCCCACGAATGAGGCAAATGCCAGGATGGGTTTTAGATGGGGCAGGCGGAATGAAGGTGCGAGCGATAACACGAGATTTTGGACTGGGTGACCAGATGGCTTCAGTCGAGGGCAAGTTGAGCCAAACCGATGAGGATGTCGGGCGCGAAGGCGGTGCCTCCGGGCAACCGCGCTACACGCGCAGGCTGTCCGACAAGATATTGATTGCTTTCCACCACGCCTGCGACCAGGCGGACTTCGAAGCAGCCGAGCAGTTGCTCGCCGTGCTTGAGATGATGCTGACACGACGCCCGCTGGTTCCGGACGGCACCCGCCGGCGCAGCATGGAGAGCCTGGTTGCCGCCTACGAGCGGCTGTGGCACCTGCGCCATCCGGCGACGGAAGCGGGTTGACGCCCAAAACTTACGGTCGTGCATGTTTTGAGCGACAAGGTGCCCAACTGATCCGGCGTCCGTCGCGTTAGAACCTCAGCTCGCCGCCGCTCCGCAGGATCGCATCGGCCGCTTCGGTAAACTTGCCGCCGGGCTGGTGCAGAACAAGGCCGGGCAGCAGCCGCAACGTCCCACGCCCATTGCGAATGCCGCGCAGCAGCACCAGCTTGGCGGCCTCGTCGGCGTGTGGCCACAACGGGCACAACCCATCCGCCTGGCACGAGGCGGCGGCCATGGCGATCAGGCAGGCCGGCACCTGCGACGGTGGCACGATGAAGGTCAACGTGCCGCGGTGACGCAGCGTGCGAGCCAGACGCTCTGCCCAGATCGAAAATAAGCCGGCGTCAGCCTGCTTTGCCGCCGCGCGTCGTTGAAACGGGGACACGGTGCCGCTGGCTGCGTGATAAGGCGGATTGGCGAAGGCGTGGTCGAAGCGGTTCGTTCCGGCATCGAACATCGCGACGTCACCGGCATGAAACGTCAGGTCTTTCATTAGGTTGGCTGCCGCGTTGGCAGCGGCAATCGCGGCCAGCCCGGCATCGCGCTCGATCCCGATGCCCGAAACGCCGGGCACCCGTGCCGTGAGGCACAGCAACGCGGCACCCGCGCCGGGTCCGGCTTCGATCACATGGTCGCCCGGTTGCGCCGGGATGCTGGCCGCCAGCAGCACCGGCTCGATCCCGGTGCGAAAGCCCGATCGCGGCTGGGCGTAGATCACGCGGCCATCCAGCAGGTGTCCGGACGTGATGTCGGAGTCGGCCACCGCGTCAGGCCTCGCCGGCTTCGGCCAGGATACGCCGGGCCTGCGCTTCGTCGGCGCTGGCGACCACAAGCCGCCTCTGGATGGCGCCGATGCTGCCTTCCACCATGCTGGCATGGGTATCGAGCAGCATCGATGCGACGCCGCCATCCGCCAACAGGGCGACAAGGAAGCTGAGACGAACCGGATCGTTGGAGCTCACGACCACCCGCATGACAGTTTGTCTCCTGGTTGTTCAAGCGGGCTCGTTCAAGCACGCGCCGGGATGCTTCGCGGCGCGCTTACCTTGACCGTGTTTCACGCGCGCCGATATTGTGGTCAGGCCTGAGCGGTGCCGTGTTCGCCAGACTTAATGATCGAGCTTGATGATCGTGCTTGATGATCGACACATTCGACAACCGGCCGGGAGATAGACTTGGGCGTCGCCACCAGATTGTCCGAACCACTCGATAGCGCCCCGATCGACGCGTTCGCCACGGACGCTCCCGAAGGCGGCAAGGAAGACGCGCTGAGCACGCTCGCGTGCCTGGTGGCCGCGGACATGGAGGCATGCAACCGCACCATCGTCGCGCGCATGGACAGCGAGGTCGAGCTGATCCCCCGGCTTGCGGCCCATATCGTGGCGGCAGGCGGCAAGCGGCTGCGTCCGTTGCTGACTCTCGCCAGCGCCCGGCTGTGCGGCTATGCCGGTGATCGCCATGTTAGCTTGGCCGCCTGTGTCGAGTTCATCCACACGGCGACCCTGCTGCACGACGATGTCGTCGATGAAAGCGTGCTGCGCCGCGGCCTGACTTCCGCCAATGCGGTGTTCGGCAACAAGGCGTCGGTGCTGGTCGGTGATTTCCTGTTCGCGCGTGCCTTCCAGCTGATGGTGGCGGATGGCTCGCTCCAGGTGCTCGGCATCCTGTCGCACGCCGCCGCCACCATAGCCGAGGGCGAGGTGTTGCAGCTGGCGACCCAGAACGACCTGTCAACCACCGAGGCACGCTACCTCGACGTCATTCGTGGCAAGACCGCGGCGCTGTTCGCGGCGGCGTGCGAGGTCGGCGGGGTGGTCGCCGTCCGGCCGCGTGCCGAGCAGCAGGCGCTGTTCGACTACGGCATGAACCTCGGAATCGCGTTTCAGCTGGTGGACGACCTGCTCGACTACTCGGCGGATCAGGCGACCTTAGGCAAGACCGTCGGCGACGATTTCCGTGAAGGCAAGGTGACACTGCCGGTTCTGCTCGCCTATCAGGCTGGTGGCGCGGCGGCGCGGGCCTTCTGGAAGCGCACGATCGAGGCTTCCGAGCAGACCGACGACGACCTTGCACACGCATTGGCCCTGATCGCCGATAGCGGCGCCATCCAGGAGACGCTGGAGCGCGCTGCGAACTTCGCCGCCAAGGCGCAGTCGGCGCTCGGGATCTTCCCACCGAGCGTCATTCGGACCACGCTGCACCGGGTCGCCGACTACACCCTGTCGCGGGTCCGCTGAGCGGCGCCAGCCCGGATATGAGCCAGAGCGTGGCATGAGCCGGGACATGGCATGAGCCGGAGCCCATTCGGCCGGGTTGCAACCGGCGGCAGAAGCCTGGCACGCGGCGCCACGGCAGCGATCGAATCGCGTTTGAACGAGACGACGATCCGGCTCGCCGTGACCGGGCTGAGCCGCGCCGGCAAGACCGTGTTCATCACCTCCTTGATCCAGAACCTGCTGGCTCTCGGCCAGAACGCCGGCGGCGGGGTCAACACGCTGCCGCGGCTGGTAGCGTTGCTGTCGGAACATGGCGGCTACCGGCTTCGCGGCGTCAAGGTGGTCGCGGCGCGGGCGGAGAAGACCGCGCAGTTCGATTTCGCCGGAAAGCTCGCCAGCCTGGCCGCCGACGCGCCATCCTGGCCGCCGCGCACCGAAGAGCTGGCACAGATCGCGCTGTATCTTGATCTGGTCCGCCGCTCGACGCTTGGGCGAACCCTCGGATCGCGGCGTATCCGGTTGGAAATATTGGATTATCCCGGCGAATGGCTGCTCGACCTGCCGCTGCTGGACCAGTCGTTCGAGGAATGGTCGGCTCAGGTGCTGGCATCCCTGGCGGAGCCACCACGGCGCCAGCATGCGGCACCGTTCCTCGACTTCATCGCCGGCCTGCGCCCCGATGGGCCGGCCGAGGACAGCCTCATCCGTCGCGGCCACTTGCTCTACCGGGAGGCGCTGCTGGCCTGCCGCGAGAAATTGGGCTTGCGCTACCTCCAGCCCGGCCGGTTCCTGACCACGAACGGTCCGCACGACGCGCCGTTCCTGTGGTTCTTCCCTCTGAACGGCTCCGGCGGCCCCCGCTCCGGAAGCGTCGGCACCACATCCGCGCTGCTGACGGAGCGTTTCGAGGCCTACAAGCAGGACATCCGCGACAACTTCTTCGACAGCCATTTCCGCTCGTTCAACCGCCAGATCATGCTGGTCGATGTGCTCGGCGCCTTGCATGGCGGCCGCGCCGCATTCGAGGACACGGTGCACGCGGCATCCGACCTAGCGCGCGGCCTGCGCGACGGCTGGGGCTTCTGGAGCCGCCAACGCCGCCGCTCCCTGGCGCGCAACATTGTTCATGGCGCCGGCGCCGCGCGGACGCTGGTACGAAGGTCGCCCAACCCCCTTGTGATGCCGGCGATCGGGCTCGCCGGCCGCGTGCTGGCCTCGGTGGTGTCGCCGCGGCCAATCGAGCGGGTCGCCTTCGTCGCCACCAAGGCCGACCACGTGCCGGCGCTGGCCCGCGACAATTTGCAGCACCTGCTGCGCGCCATGGCCGATCCGGCGGCGCGCGACTGGCAGGCCGCCAACACCCAGGTCAGCTTTCACGTCGCGGCATCGATTCTCTCAACCGAGGACGGCATCGCCAAGCTCGACGGGCAGACCGTACAGGTGGTGCGCGGCACGGTGCTGGGCGAGGCCGCCGTGCGGCCGTTCTATGTCGGCGCGGTGCCCTCCCAAATTCCGCCGCCGAGCTTCTGGTCGGACCGCTATTTCGAGATGCCGATATTTCGGCCGCCGGCGATCGACCCTACCGGCGCGCACGGCATTCCCCATCTGGGACTGGATGACATCCTGGTCGCTGTGATCGGAGATCTGCTGTGAACGCGCCAACCCCTCAGTTCCTCGACGATGGCGGCCAACTCCATTCTCGCCGCCTGCCGCCCGAGCCGGTCCAGGAACCGGTTGTCCTCTCACCAGAACCGCTCGTGCGACAGCCGGCGGCGATGCTGCTGGAGCCTGACCCCAACGCTCCGGCCCGGATCGACTCCGGTTGGCAGCCATCGGCGATCGCCATGGAGCGTTCACCGATGGGTTCTGCCGGCTTCGCCGCCATCGGTTTCGGCATGCTGGCCGCGACATGGTTCCTGGTCGGCATCGGCCGGTTCGCGGCCAGCCAGTTCGAGGTCTCCAACGGCTTCGGCTGGTCCGTGCTGGCAATCGAGGCACTTGGCCTGGGATTGGTCGGCGTCGCTGGGTGGCGCGAATGGCGATCGATCCGCCGCCTGCGCCAGGCCGAGCATCTGCGTGTGACACTGGGCGGCAACACCGGCTTGGACCGAGTACGCGCCGAAGCGCGCGCCTGGCTGACCTCGGTTGCCCCAAGGCTGAGCCAGCCCGGCGCCATCGACACGGCGCTGGCCGGCTGCGACAGCGTCGGGGAGATACGTGCCATCCTGCGCAACCAGGTGGCGCCAGACCTGGAGCAGGCGGCGCGGCGGGTTGGTTTTTCGGCCGCGCAGCAGGGTGCGGCGTTCGTGGCGCTCAATCCGCACAGCGCATGGGACGGCATCGCGGTCGGCTTCTGCGGGCTTCGGGTCATTCGGCGGGTGGCGGTGATCTACGGGTTGCGGCCTGGCCCCGCGGTCACCTGGGCGTTGCTGCGCGGCATCGGCCGGATGGCGGTGGAGACCGCCGCCGCTGATCTTCTGGCGCAGGCGGCGACCGAGCAGATGATGGCGATGCCGGTACTCTCACGCCTGTTCAAGGCCATTCCCGGCAGCAGCGTGGCCGCCATCCGTCTACACCGCCTGGCGTTAGCCGCAGCAAAAGCCTGCAGTCCGCTTCAGTGATGCGGGTCCGGGGACGCTATCCCCGGCGGGGTCCGGGGAGACCCCGGCTTACTTCTTCTAAAGTGGTGCCCAGGGGAGGAATTGAACCACCGACACTGCAATTTTCAGTCGCA
>JANXRT010000399.1 GCA_025356735.1 Acetobacteraceae bacterium
CCAACCCGGGCTTCCGTCGCGGCATCCAGCGCGCTGGTGGCTTCGTCGAGGATCAGGATCGGCGGGTTCTTGAGCAGCGCGCGCGCAATCGCCAGGCGCTGGCGCTGGCCGCCGGACAGCGATGTGCCGCGCTCGCCGACCATGGTGTCGTAGCCTTTCGGCTGGCGCAGGATGAAGTCGTGCGCCTCGGCCTGGCGGCAGGCGCGCTCTAGCTCCTCTTGCGTGGCGTTCGGCTTGCCCATGCAGAGGTTGTCGCGGATCGACCGGTTGAACAGCAGGCTTTCCTGGAAGACGACGCCGATCGACCGACGCAGGCTGTCGATGCGGACATCCTTGATGTCCTGGCCGTCGATGGTGATGCGCCCGTCCGTCGGATCCCACAGCCGCTGCAGCAGCGCCATTGCGGTCGATTTGCCGGCGCCGGTCTGGCCGACCAGCGCCACCGTGGTGCCGGGCCGGGCGACGAAGCTCATCGCGGACAGGATCTTCGGCCCGCCCGGATAGGCGAAGCTCACTTCCTCGAACGCCACCTCGCCCGCCTTCGCCATCAGGTCGGGGGCACCCTGCTTGTTCGGCACGGTGCTGCGCGCGTCCATGACCGCGAAATACTCCTCGATCGAGGGCAGCCGGAAGAACATGCTGGCGACAAACTGGACGGCGGCCTCCATGCGCGAGATCAGCAACGTGGAAAACCCCATGAACGAGACGATCTCGCCGATCGTTGCCTCGCCATTGACGTGCAGGTAGGTGCCGACGGCGACGATCGTGATCAGCGCCAGCGTGCTCGACCCGCGGGTCAGCACGTTGACCAGCGCCCACCAGTTCAGCACCGGGAACTGGTGCGTCATGACCTGGCGCGCGATGTCGCTGAACAGCCGCGTTTCGGCGGTCAGCCGGGTGAAGGACTGCACCACGATGACGTTGGTCAGCGCGTCCTGCGCCGTGCCGGCCAGGGAAGAATTATAGCGCTCGACCTGCTGCTGGGCGGTGGTGGTGCGCCGGATCACCAGGGCGGTGCCAGTGACGAAGGTGACCACCAGCAGGATCAGCACCGAGGCCAGCTTCCAGTTGATGAACACGGTTAGCGGTAGCAGCACGAGGGCGGCGCAGAAGGTGGACAAATGGTCGCGGAAGAAGGTCAGCCAGATGCCGAACAACCCCTCCGACCCGGTGATCATGATCTTGATCAGCCGGCCGGACTGGGTGTCGCCATGGAACGACAGCGGCATCGACAGCACGTGCTCGTAGTAGCCGCTCATCGCCTTGAGCCGGTTGCGGTGGGCCAGGCGCTCGGCCTGCAGCGCCACCGCGACGTTGACGCCGATGCCGGCAACGCCGACCGAGCCCCAAACGCCGAGAATCGTCGCCGCCTGAGACAGTAGCGCGTGGCCTTCCATGTCCGAGGAGCGCGAAAGCAGCGAGATCATGCGCCCGAACAGCACCGGATCGAGGAACTGCATCGCCGCGACGCCGAGGTTGGCGACGCCGAGCAGGGCCGCCAGCCGAAGCTCCCGGCCAAGCAGCAGCAACACGCGGCCGTAGGTTCTCAGAAACCGCATTTTTTCTCCGGTTCGACACCCGCAGACTTGTACCTCATCTGTGGCGGCAAAAGGGCAGACGCCCTAGATTCTGCGGGAGGTGAACATTATCGCCGGATGGATGAACTCGTTCTGCGCCGCCACCATCGCGATCTCGCGCGCGCCGGATGCGGCGGTATGCGACAGCACGCCGAACACCGAGGAGCCGGCCATCTCCAGCGCCGCGGCGGCGGCACCGAGGCGCCGGCGATGGAACAGGAACAGAGCGGCGATCATGTCGCCGGCGCCGTTGACGTGGATTGCCAGGCGCGGCGTGCGCAGCAGATGAAATGCGCCGTCCTCGGCGGCGAGCAGATCGACATGGCCGTCGGGCGTGTCCGCCGTCACCAGGCTGGTCAGCAGCACGATGCGCGGGCCGCCGGCGCGCATCCTCGCCTGTAGTTGGGCGATGGCCTGGCGGGCGTTTTCCATGGTGTCGCAGGCGATCCCGGTCAGCCGCTCCAGCTCGAACCGGTTGGGTGTCGCGATGTCGGCCTGAGGCAGGGCAAGGTCGCGGATCAGCTCCTCGATGCCGGGGCGGACATACAGCCCGGTATCGTCGTCGCCGAGCACCGGGTCGCAGCAATACAGCGCGTCCGGATTTTTGGCCCGCACCAGCGCCACGGCGTCGAGGATCGCGGCACCAATGCCAGCATCGCCCATGTAGCCTGAAAGCACCGCGTCGCACCCGCCGAGCATATCTAGAGAGTCAATTCCGGCGATCAGGCGGCGGACGCTGTCGCCCGAGAACACATCGCCGGTCCAGCCGCCATAGCCGGTGTGGTTGGAGAACTGCACGGTATGGATCGCCCAAACCTCGGCCCCCAGCCGCTGCAGAGGGAACATCGCGGCGGCGTTGCCGACATGGCCGTAGGCGACCCAAGACTGCACGGAAAGGATGTTCATGGCAGGCGATCACCCGCGCGAGCAGGCGGCTCCGCCCAAGACGCAGAATTTCGAGCAATGCGGGTGGTTGAGCGCCACGCTGCCGGCCGCATCGCGGAGCGTCGAACCGAGGTCGAAAGCCGGTTCGTAGGGCAGCAGGGTGCAGGCGACGACGCTGGGTTCGGCGTCGCGGCGGCGGACCACCATCCTGGACGACGCGCACATCATCTCGGCAGGCGATTTATGGAGGATGCCCCAGCAGGCCTCGGTGATCTCCGGCACATCGACGGAAACATCCATCTCCGGAAATAGCATCAGCCTTTCCGTGTCGTCGGCGTCGATCGGCACGTTCAACGACGCGAACAGCTTTCGAAAGCCCTGGCGGATGGCGGCCTCGGACTCGTCGGAGAAACGCCTCCCGGCAACGTGGACATCGAAGCCTTCGGCCGCGAGCCAGGCGAGACCGTCCATGGTCGGTGCCCAGCTACGCGCGCCGCGCTCCTGCTCGTGCACCGCGGGGCTGTAATGGTCGACCGACACCCGAATGGTCAACACCGGGCCGAAGCGAAGCAGCCGGCGTAGCTTTTCCCGCACGCGACGCATCGGGCGCATGGCGTTGGTCAGCACCATGGCGCGCAAGCCGCGCCCCAAAACCAGGTCCAGCATGTCGAGGAATTGCGGGTTCATGAACGGCTCGCCGCCCGTGAAGCCGATTGTCCGGGTGCCAAGCTTTTCGCGCGTGATCTCGTCCAGGTACTTCTCCACATCGGCGAGGTGGAGATAAGCCAGCCGGTCGTTGCGCGGCGAGGACTCGATGTAGCAGTTTCGACAAGTCAGGTTGCACAGGGTGCCGGTGTTGAACCACAGCGTGTCGAGCGCGCCCAGGGCCACCGTGGCGCGCCGCTCGCCGGCGGCGGTGATCGCCGGGTCGCGGAATTTTTCCGCCATCCCGCGGGACTGGCGCTCGATCGTTCCCGACATTGCGAGGGTCAGGCCGCGCGGGCGCGCAGCAGGTGGTGGGCGCGCCGGAATGCCTCCGCCATCTGTTCGGGCGGCAACGCGCCGGAAAACAGGCCGTTGCCGTCGAGGAAGAACGAGGGCACGCCGTTGACGCCGGCCTCGCGTGCCACGGTGTCGGCCGCCAGCACCGGCTCCCGCGCGTCGCCGCTGGCGAGGAAGGCCACAATGGCGTCGCGGTCGAGCCCGCGGGCCGCCGCGGCGTCGGCCAGCACCGCATGCTCGCCGATGTCCTTTCCATCGATGAAGTAGGCCTGGAACAGCGTCTCCATGAGCTCGTTCTGCAGGCCGGCGCGGGTTTGCGGCTCCAGATGGCCGGCGAGCAGCACCAGCCGGTGGGCGTCCACCGTGTTGGGCGTCCGGGTCGAGCGTTCGAGATGGAACTGCAGGCCGGCGGCGACCGCCGCATCGGTGATGCGGGCATCGAGCGCGCGTGACTTCTCGAGGCTGCCAAACTTGGCGGTGCGGTATTCCTGCCGGTTGGCGCCGCCGGCCGGCATGTCCGGGTTAAGCTGGAACGGCGCCCAATGGACCGAGAACGCCAGCCCCTCGGCGGCCAGCAGTGCCAGCGCCCGCTCCAACTGGCGCTTGCCGATGTAGCACCACGGGCAGATCACGTCCGACACGATGTCGATGCGCGGCAGCCCATCCGTTGACGTTTGTTCGATCTCCGGCAGCTGGTCATTCATGGGTCGGTTCCTTTCCGTTGCCTCCGATATGGACCGCACGGCAGCTTGGGGCCAGATTTTTAGCTTTGTTCCATGGCAACCACCAGCCGTCAGTAACATAGATTTGATGAACGGTTATGCAGATAAATCCGGTCCGCACTCTAGACAGTTGTATTTGAAAGAAACAGGTTCAAAAGAACAAATCACGATCGAGTTTATTTCTCCTGACGGTTCGAAACCTCCGCTCCCATCAGCGTCGCCTGGCCAACGTTATCGACGCGATCGCGACGCACCGGACCGAGGCGCGCGACGTGCTCGCGGCAGTGACTCCGGGCGGCGGCAAGTCGCTGCTGCCAGTGCTGGCGGCTGCCCGGCTGATGGCGGCCGGGATGATCGACCGGGTATGCTGGGTGGTGCCGCGTGACAGCCTTCGCCTGCAGGCGGAGGAAGCCTTCGCCGATCCGACTTGGCGTGCGGCGCTCGGCCATGCGGTGTCGGTCCGCGCCGCCGACAACTCGCCCGATCCGAGCCGCGGCCTGGGTGGCTACATCACCACCTACCAGGGCGTCGCCGCGGCGCCCGACCTGCACCTCGCCGAGTTCCGCCGCCATCGCACCCTGCTGGTGGTGGACGAGGTGCATCACCTTCCCGCACTGGCCGAGACCGACCCCGACACGTCGAAAAACGCCGAGATTGTCGAGGATCCGGCCAGCGCCTGGTCGCGCGCCATCCTGCCGCTGCTGGAATGCGCCACCGTCCGGCTGCTGCTGTCGGGCACTCTGGAACGGGCGGACGGCAAGGGCATCCTGTGGCTGCCGTACCGCGAAGGGCCGCGGGCGCGGACGAGGGAGGTGGCGCTCGACGCGCCGGGCTGGGCGGTGATCGGCTACTCCCGCGCCCAGGCGCTGGCAGAGCGCGCCGTGCTTCCGGTGACCTTTGGCGCACTCGATGGCGAGGCGAAGTGGCGTGAGCCGGATGGGCTGGAAGTCGGGCCGCACCGGCTCGGCGGCGGCTGGCCAACCGAGACCACGCGCCCCGCGCTGTTCACCGCGCTGCGCACCGGCTTCGCAGAGGCGCTGCTGCTGGAAGCGTTTTTGGCCATTCGAAAGCTGCGCGCCGAGCGCCGGCGGCGACAGGGGTTGTTGCCGGACCAGCCGGCCCGTGGATTGGGCAAGCTGCTGGTGGTGGCGCCGGACCAGGCTACCGCCCGCCACTATCTCGGCGTCGTCCGCGGCTGGATCCCGACCGGCCACGAGCATGAGGTGGCGCAGCTCGCGACCTCCGACGCGCCGCGCGCGCATGAGATCCTGGCCGCCTTCCGGCTGCGGCCGCAGCCCTCGATCCTGGTCACCGTCGCGATGGCCTATGAGGGGCTCGACGCGCCCGAGGTCGCCGTGGTGGCGGCGCTGACCCATATACGCTGCCGGCCGTGGCTGGAGCAGATGGTGGCCCGCGCGACCCGGGTCGATCCGCATGGCGGCCCGTACGAGAGTCAGCGCGCGCTGGTGTTCCACCCCGACGACCCGCTGTTCGCCACGGTGCGCCGGCGGCTGGAGACCGAGCAGGGCACGCATGCCCACGCGCCGAAGGTGAAACGCCAGGGCACGTTGCCTATCTGGCTGACTCTGGACACCGAGAAGGATGACGGCATCGTGCCATTGGAAAGCAACGCGCTCGCGCTGCGCTACGACACGCTGGCGCCCGGCCCCGACCTGGCCCGCTGGCGCCCCGAGCGCGAGGAAGCGCAAAGCGAACTGCTGGAG
>JANXRT010000409.1 GCA_025356735.1 Acetobacteraceae bacterium
GACCGCGCATCTCGATGCGCGGTCGGCGGCCGCATTGATCGCCGCCATCCGGGAGGCAGCTTAGGGGCGAACCACGCTTGTCGCCACGCATTCGCAGGCGCTGGCCGCGATCGCCGACAAGGTCATCAGGCTCGGGCAGCCATGAGCGCCCTGCAACGGATGCTCGCCGCCGAGCGCCGCCGCCAACGCGGCCGGCTGCTGGTTGCCGGGGGGGCCGCCGCCATCGCCGCCGCTGCCTCGGTGGGGCTGCTCGGCCTGTCCGGCTGGTTCATCGCCGCCGCCGCGCTGGCTGGCACGGCCGGTGCCGGCGCCGCGATCGCGTTCAACGTCCTGCTGCCCAGCGCCTGCATCCGGCTGTTGGCGATCCTGCGGACCGGATTCCGTTACGCGGAGCGACTGAGCGGGCATGACGCGGCCCTGCGTGCGTTGGCGCGGATCCGACCGGCATTGTTCCGCGCCTTGGCTGCCTCGCCGCCGGCCCAGGCGATGGCGATGTCAGCTGGGGATGCCACTGCCCGCATGGTGCAGGACGTCAACGAGGTCGAGATGCGCTTTGTGCGGGGCTCGTCGATTTGGGGGGCCTGGGGGGCCGGCATCGCGGGCACCTGCCTGCTGTTGGTGGCGGGCGGTGCGGCCACCGCCGCAGTCCTGCTCGTCCTTGCCGGCCTGCTGGCCGCAACTCGGCTTCTGGCCCGGCGGCTGGTGGCGGATGGCCGCGCGATACCCAGGGCCAACGGGCTGTTGAAACAGGATTTCGCCGCGTTGATTGCCGCCGCGCCGGAACTGCGCGCCTATGGGCTGGAGGATTGGGCGGCCGAGCGCATCGCAAGGCAGGGAGAGACCCTGATCTCGGCGCAGCAAAAGGTAACCGGGTCCGCAGGCCAGTTCGAGTGGCTGCTGGCTGGCGCGACCGGACTAGCCGCGATGCTGACGCTCGTAGCGGCCAGGAACGCGCCGCTGCCGGTGGCGGCATTGGCAGCGCTTGGCGCGATGATGCTGATCGAGGGCAGCGCCGCCTACGTGCGCAGCCTGCCGCAACGGGGGCGCCTGCGTGAAGCGGAGGCGCGCCTGGACACGATGCTCGAACCTGTCCTGCCCGCTCCCCTGGCTCCGGCACAGGAAATGAAGCTGCCGCCGGCGATCGAGATCGTGGAGCTGGGCGCCTTGCTGACGCCCGGAACCTTGGCCGGCATCGTCGGACCGTCCGGCTGTGGCAAGACGACGCTGATCGAAAGCCTGCTCCGGCTGCGCGATGTTGCACCCGGCCGGATCAAGCTAGGCGACATAGACATCTGTAAGCTCGATCCGGCGGTGGCGCGGCGGTGCTTTGCCGTGGCAGCGCAGGATGCGGCGTTGCTGGCCGGAACGGTGCGCGAGAACCTGCTTTTAGCACAGCCCGACTCTTCGGAAGCAGAGATCTGGCATGCGCTTCACGATGCGGCTCTTGATGACCGGATCCGCGGCTTGCCGCAGGGGTTGGACACGTGGCTCGGCGACAATGGTGCGCGCCTGTCGGGGGGCGAGCGGCGGCGCCTGGTCCTCGCCCGAGCCTACCTGCGCACTGCCCCATGGTTGCTGCTCGACGAACCGACCGAGGGACTGGATGCACGCACCGAGGCTGTCGTTGTCCGCCGGCTGCAAGCGCGGCTTACCATGCGCAGGCAGGGCGCCTTGCTCGTCAGCCATCGCCCGGCGCCGCTGTCGATCTGCGACAGGCTCCTGACGGTGGGGGTGCAAAGTACACCTATCCGGCAGCCGGGGATTTCACAGGTCACAGGCGACTACGCTGTCGGTCCGAACCGCTAACTGATCGCGATCAAAGCACGCCGGGTGTGTGAGCAGGCGTACCAGCAGCTCAACGGAGAGTTGGGCTAGGTCATTTCCTGAAAGCCCTGGTGTAGCGGCAAAGGGCATCACGCCGGTGGCGTCAATGCAGCGGGGACATTCCTGGTGAACAAGCTGGCCGCTCCGGAAGGCTTGTGCACAGGTGGCATCGACAGGCAGTGGAGATGCAGCAATCGTCGCGCTTCGCATCCGGCCGGGGAGTTCCTCCATCCTGTTTTCCGCCTTGCGCGGCTTGCGCCTGTCCTGGCGGCCGCGTGATGCGATCGCCGGGCTGATGCTGATGGCGATCGCCTTGCCCGGCTAGCTCGCGACGGCGCGGCTGGCCGGGACGCCTCCCGAGACCGGCATCGTGGCGTTCATGGCTGGCTCCCTTGCCTGAAGTTGACCCGCTCTGGTGGAGCCTTTCATGCTTTTGCAGGAGGTTCTTTCCATGCCCATCACTCGCCCGCCGTATTCGCCGGAGTTCAGGCGTCAGATTGTTGACTTGGTGCGCGCTGGCCGGCCGCCGAAGGCGCTTACCCAGGAGTTTGAGCCGAGCGCCGAGTCGATCCGCAAGTGGGTGGCGCGGGCCGACAAGGAGGAGGGCCGCCGGGAGGAGAACGTCTCTCCAGCGTCGGCCGGCAGCGCTTTGACCACGACCGAGCGTGACGAGCTGGCGCGGCTGCGTCGCGAGAACAAGCAGTTGCGCGTGGAGCGTGACATCCTCTCTCGAGCGGTGGCCTGGTTCGCGCGCGAGACCGGAGCCGTGCCGTCCGGCTCTTCCGGTTCATGAACGCGAACCAGGCCGCCTTCCCGGTCGCCATCATGGCCCGCGTGCTCGGCGTTTCCGAAGCCGGCTACTACGCTTGGCGCAACCGCCCTCCGTCGTCCCATGCTGTCGCCGACACGGCGTTGCTCAAGCGGCTGCGAACCCTGCACGCCGGATCACGCGAGACCTATGGGTCGCCGCGCGTGCACGCGGCGCTGCAAACCGCCGGCGAGAAGCATGGCCGCAAACGGATCGCACGCCTGATGCGCACCGCAGGCCTCGTTGGCGCCAGCCGCCGCCGGGCTGGCGTGACCACCACCCGGCGGGACAAGGAGGCCAGGCCGGCACCGGACCTGGTGGACCGGAACTTCACGGCGACAGCACCCAATCAGTTGTGGGTGGCCGATATTACGTTTGTGCCCACGGCGGCAGGGTTCCTGTATCTCGCCGTCGTGCTGGACGCCTGGAGCCGCAAGATCGTCGGCTGGTCGATGGCCAACCACCTGCGGGCCGAGCTGGTGCTGTACGCCATGGAGATGGCCATCGGCCAGCGCCGGCCCAAGAACGTCATTCATCATAGCGACCAGGGGTCTCAATATACGTCGCTGGCGTTCGGCAAGCGTTGCAAGGAGGCCGGCGTGCGACCGTCGATGGGATCGGTCGGCGACGCCTACGACAACGCCATGTGCGAGAGC
>JANXRT010000412.1 GCA_025356735.1 Acetobacteraceae bacterium
AGCTCCGGCACCGGGGTCGATCCCCACGGCTCGGCCACCGCCCAGGCGAGTTCGGCGGCGCCGATCCAGATGGTGGCGGCGGGGAACAGCACCCAGTTGATCGAGTGGTCGTGGTGCGAGTGGGTGAGGATGACGTCGGTAACGTCGGCTGGGACGAGATCGTGGCGGTCGAGGGCGGCGATCAGGTTGGCGCGGTGCGAGAAGGTGCCGACATCGACCAGGGCGACACGTCCGTCACCGCGCAGCAACGCGATGGTGCTCCATCCGAGGCCGCCATGGCAGACCGACTTGCCAGGATAGCCCTGGACCAGGATGTCGAGCGTGTAGTCGGTCATGTCGTTCGCCGGGAGTAGGTGGCCGGAGCGTGGCCGCGGAGGAGGACTGGGTCAAGCAAGGCAAATGGCTTAAGGCAAATCCATGGTAGGATGTGCACAAGACAGCACAGGGGGCATTGATGGTTATCAGTTCCACGCTGACGGTTCGGCTATCGGAACAGACGAAAAGTCAGGTGACCACACTGGCAGGCCGCACCCGCAGCTTCCTGGCGGCAGAGGCGATTGCCGGCTATGTGTCGCGCGAGTTGGCAATCGTCGAGGCGATCGAGCAGGGCCTGGCGGATGTCCAAGCAGGGCGGTTCACCTCCAATGAGGACGTGATGAATGAGGTGGATGCCATGATCGAGGCGGTTCGCAACGCCAAGTAAGCCTATCCGGTGCGTCGTGCTGTCGTCTGGACCGAGTCGGCACGTGCGGACCTGGCAGGCATCTTGCGCCATATCGCGGGCGACAATCCCGATGCTGCCAAACACGTATCATCGCGTGTCCGGCAGGCTGTTGCGAACCTTGAAGACCTTGCGACCGGCCGTGCCGGCCGCGTGGCAGGCACCTACGAGAAGGTCTTGCCCGGCTTGCCCTATATTTTGGCCTATAAAATTCTGGTTCCACCACAAGGCCGGCGAGTTCATTGCAATCCTTCGCCTTATCCATGGCGCCCGTGATTGGCGGGCCGAACAATGGTCGATCGATTGACGCGCCCGAACGGCGATGGGAGACGATTCGAAGACTACGGCAAGCATGGGGCTCTGCCTCAAACCCCGCCAGGGAAGCGCCCCGGGGCGCTTCCGTTGATGCAAGTGCGGGTTGGAGCCCGGTTTAGCTTGTTTTAAAAATTATTGCCTACGGTGTTGGGATGGATTGAGGGAGTGGATGGCCGACCTGATCGAACGCAAGTCGCTGAAGCTGCTGGCTCAGGCGGGGCAGACGCTGAACCAGATTGTCGGCGAGGGACTTTGCGACGAGCCGCAGAAGACGCTGATGCGGGCGATGCTGACGGAGTTGCGCGGTATGCTGGAGGAGTTCGAAGAGGGATATTTCGGCGACGACCTTTGAGTGAATGGTTCCTTGGCGTCCTTAAGGGCAAGTTCTCAATTGAAGTTGCGCTATCTGCTTTCGGCCCAAAGCAGATCTACACTGCTGGCCTTGCTACCTCGTGGCGCTGCGGCGATTGTCGATCCGAACTGGCTGCATTACTCTGGCCAGACCATGCGCATCGTCATCGTACCGCCGCGAGCAAGCTGGACGGCTGATTTTATGGTCTTAAAGTCAGCTTTGTTGAGAGCGGTGCCGTCCGGGTCATATGTCCACCACATTGGATCTACGGCCATATCAGGACTGGCCGCGAAGGATGTGATCGATATTCAGGTGACGGTGGATGATCTCGACCGGATCGAAGACGCCTCGTTCGAGCGGGAGGGCTTCGAAAGCACGAATATTGTGACTGATCATTGCCCTCCAGGGCTGGATCTTCCGGGGCGTGAGTTAAGAAAGCGGCTTTATAGGGCGCGCGGCCGTGCGGCGAACGTGCACGTCCGTCAAGAGGGTACCTTCAACCAGCGCTTCGCACTTATTTGCCAGGACTTCCTGCGTGCCAAGCCTGTGGCAGCAGCTGCATACGGTCTGATCAAGCAGCGTTTGGCCGATCACTTCCCAATGAATCCCAAGGCTTACTACGACATCAAAGACCCCATTTTCGACATCATTGTGGAAGGCGCCAATGCCTGGGCACAGGACATTGGCTGGTCAGAGCCGCCCGGCGATTGACTGTCCGCTTCCCACCAGAAGCACGCAGCCAGGCTTCAGCCAATCCCAATATCGATCACCTTCAATGCGCATAGTAACAGGTAGAAGGGGTCCTAGGGGACGACGGTTCCCTAGCGGGTTTGAAGGGCAGAGTCCTCGCCTTACTGCTTCTTCGGCAGCGCCAAACTCTGCGGCGGTGCCAGCGACTGTTGCTGTACAGGCGCACGCGGCGCCGAGGTGGTGGCGGGTTCGGCCTCGGTGGTCTGGGCTGGGGCCGTGGCGGGGCCGGCGGCGCGGGTGAGGACCTCGCGCAGGGGATCGGCGCCGGGGTTCTGGCCTTTCATGTTGATGACGATCTCGCGCACGCCGGTGTCGCGGCCATAATAGGCTCGGTTCCACTCGCTGCGGACCGAAAGCAGGCTGCCGGTCAGCGACACGCCGGCGAACAGGCCGCGGGTCTTGGAGAAGGCGACGATGTCGGCGCCGATCGCCGAGGTGGTCGAGCCTTCGAGGCCGGCGCCCATGTCGGCGAAGGCCAGCGACACGTCGCCGCCGATCTTGAACTGGCTGTCGAGCACGGCGTTGAGGCCCTTGTCGGTCAGGATCATCATGATGAATTCGCTGTCCTGCAGGCCGGCCTGGAGGCCGAAGCTGCCGCTGCCGATGCCGTAGAAGCCGGGATAGGACCACGACCCGGCGCCGTCGCGCGCGACCAGCACGCAGGCGCCGCCGGAGCCGCCGAAGATGAAGCCGATGCGCAGCACCTGTGGGCAGATCATCACGGCTCGGGCGCGGCGCAGCATGTTGCGCGGGTCCTTTGCGGCGGGTGGCAGGATCATCTCCTGCACGGTCAGGGTGGCGCGATCGACCATCACCTGCTGTTCCGACTGGGCCATGGCGGGCCGGGCGGCGAATGCCAGCAGCAGAATGGCGGCCAGATGCAGTTTCAGGTGGCGCATGGGTAGACTCCGGGCCTGGGCGATAGCGGGCTTATTGGGGCGGAATTGCAGCCTAGAGGATTTTTCCCGCGGGGACGAGTGTTGCGACAGTGTCTTGGAACACTTCCTGAAAGCACTGTCTCAATGCGAGATCGACTTGCGGCATCGTCGCGGCAATGCCCTGCGCGTGCAGGCTGGTAACGCCGTGCTCCGCGATGCCGCACGGCACGATGCCGGAGAAATGGCCGAGATCGGGGGCGACGTTGAGCGCGATGCCGTGCCAGCTGA
>JANXRT010000427.1 GCA_025356735.1 Acetobacteraceae bacterium
TTCGTCAATCGCGGGCTCGATGCGCTGATCTATGCCTGCTACCAGGATGCGCGGTTCCTGCTGGTATCGACGCCTTCGGGGATTTCGCTGGCGCCCGAGGGGGGGCAGCACCAGTCGATCAACACCCCGCTGATCGGCATCGCGGCGGACCGGCTGGCGAGCTACGAGCCGTCGCATGTCGACGAGCTGGGCGTGCTGATGCGGTTCGCGTTTCATCACATGCAGCAGCCGGATGGGTCGGCGGTGTGGCTGCGCCTGTCCACCCGCCAGCTGATGCAGCCCGACCGCCAGATCGACCCCGCCGCCGTCATCGCCGGCGCCCACTGGGTCGTGCCCCCGGCCCCCGACGCCCGCATCGCCATCGCCTACCAGGGCGCGGTCGCCCCGGAAGCCGAAGAAGCCTTCGCCGAACTCCAGGCCGAGGACCCGTCAGCCGGCCTGCTGGCAATCACCAGCCCCGATCGCCTCCACGCCGGCTGGATCGAAGCCAAGCGCGCCCGCCGCAATGGCGACAAAGCCCAGAGCCACATCGAGCACATCCTGGCTCCCCTTGCGCCGCAGGCAGCCCTGGTAACTGTTCTGGACGGCCATCCCGCCGCGCATTCCTGGCTTGGCGCCGTGCGCGGCCAGCGGATCGTGCCGCTAGGACCCGACCATTTCGGGCAAAGCGGCGATATCCCCGATCTATATGCCGAATACGGCATCGACACCGACGCGATACTTGAAGCTTGCGCTCAAGCTCTACTGGGAAACTGAAGCCCGCCCCATCCAACCGCCCCTGGCTTAACGGATGCGGCCCGGGGCGCTTCCCGGCGGGGTCGCATGCTTGAAGGTGGGGGCAGAGCCCCGGCCTTGCTTCTCACCCCGGTCCCAGGCTAAGCCCGCGCCTCAGCGCGCCGCGGGCGTGGTGAAATGGTAGACACGCCAGATTTAGGTTCTGGTGGCGCAAGCCGTGGGGGTTCAAGTCCCTTCGCCCGCACCACCGGCAAGCACTTAGGATCTCCCTTCGGATGCAGGTTACCGAGACTCTCAACGATGGCCTGAAGCGCGCCTACAGCGTCGTCGTGCCGGCCGGCGACATCGAAACCCGCCGCACCGCCAGGCTGACCGAGCTCAGCCGGTCGCTGCGGCTGCCCGGTTTCCGCCCCGGCAAGATCCCGATGAGCGTGGTCCGCACCCGCTACGCCACCGCCGTCACCGCCGAGGTGGTGGAGGCCCAGGTCAACGCCTCGACCCAGCAGGTGCTGTCCGACCGCGGCCTGCGCCCGGCGATGCAGCCGAAGGTCGAGGTCATCAGCCTCGACACCGATGGCGCCGGCGTCAAGGACCTGGAATTCAAGGTCGAATTGGAGCTGCTGCCCGAGATCACGATGCCCGACTTCGCCGCCATCCAGCTGACCCGCCGTCGCGCGACGGTCGCCGAGGAGACGGTGGACAAGGCGCTGGCCGAGATCGCCGGCCGCAACAAGGATTTCGCCGAGGTCACCGAGGACCGCGGTGCCACCGCCGGCGACAAGCTGACGGTGGATTTCCTGGGCCGCGTCGATGGCGTGGCGTTCCCCGGCGGCACCGGCACCGACATGGATGTCGAGCTTGGCGCCACCGGCTTCGTGCCCGGCTTCGCCGAGGGCATGGAGGGCATGAAGCCCGGCGAGACCCGCACGATCGATGTCGTGTTCCCTGAGACCTATGGCGCCAAGGAGCTGGCGGGCAAGCCGGCGAGCTTCGAGATCACCGCCAAGAAGCTGTCCTCCGCATCGGTCCCGCCCGTGGATGACGAGCTCGGCAAGAAGCTCGGCTTCGAGGGTTTGGACGGCGTGCGCCAGATCATCACCGAGCAGATGCAGCGCGAATACGACAATCTCAGCCGCATGCGCCTGAAGCGCGAGTTGCTTGACAACCTCGCCGGCAGCGTCGATTTCCCGGCGCCCGAGGGCATGGTCGAGGCCGAGTTCAACCAGATCTGGCAGCGCATCGAGGCCGACCGTACCGCAGGCAAGCTCGATGCCGAGGACGGCGCCAAGGACGACGATACGCTTCGGGGCGAGTACCGCGCCATCGCCATGCGCCGGGTGCGGCTTGGATTGCTGCTGGCCGATATCGGCCGCAGCAACTCGATCACAGTCGGCGCCGACGAGATGACCCGCGCGATGCGCGCCGAGGCTGGCCGCTACCCCGGCCAGGAGCAGCAGGTGATGGAGTTCTTCCGCGCCAACCCGCAGGCCGCCGAGACCCTGCGCGGCCCGATCTACGAGGACAAGGTGGTGGACTACGTGCTGGAGCTGGCCACCGTGACCGAGGTCTCGGTGACGCCGGAGGAGCTGGCGGCCGAGCCCGCCGAAACGCCGGTGGCGTTCGCCGGCGCCGAGCAACCGGCAGCCGAGCCGCCGGCAGCCGAGCTTGAATCCGCCACCCCCGCCGCCGAACCCGAACCGGCCTGAATGGGATGCGGGCGGGCGCTCGACTGGACGTTGGTTGCCGGCGCACCATTTAAGGAAAATGTCAGGCGTCGCGACCAGGATGTGACCCGGCTCGTAGCCTACTCGCTAGGCTTCAATAAGAATGAAACCGTCTGAATGGTAATTGGAAGGGCTATATCATGATGGACCGCGATCCGGTTGAGATCTACGCCAATTCGTTGGTGCCGATGGTGGTCGAGCAGACCGCGCGCGGCGAGCGGGCCTACGACATCTATTCAAGGCTGCTGAAGGAAAGGATCATCTTCCTGACCGGCGCCGTGTTCGACCAGGTCAGCGCCGTGCTCTGCGCCCAGCTGCTGTTCCTGGAATCGGAAAACCCGAACAAGGACATCTCGTTCTACATCAACAGCCCGGGCGGCGTGGTCTCGGCGGGGCTCGCGATCTACGACACCATGCAGTACATCCGCAGCCCGGTCAGCACGGTTTGCGTCGGCCAGGCGGCTTCGATGGGCAGCCTGCTGCTCTGCGCCGGCGCCGCGGGAAAGCGCTACGCCCTGCCCAACGCCCGCGTCATGGTCCACCAGCCTTCGGGCGGCGCCCAGGGCCAGGCCACCGACATCGAGATCCAGGCGCGCGAGATACTGGCGCTCCGCAAGCGGCTGAACGAGCTCTACGTTCGCCACACGCACCAGCCAATCGAGGCGATCGAGCGCAAGCTGGAGCGCGATAGCTACCTGTCGGCCGAGGAAGCCAAGGAATTCGGCCTGGTTGACGAGGTGGTCGAGAACCGTCCGGTGACCACTGAGGAAGCCGCCAAAGCCTCGACCTAAGCCCTGCGCTCGGTGTTCGCGGCGGTCGCACGCGGATACCGTCCAGGGTGGTTCTTGTCACCTATTGGCAACGCAGTCCTTGTATGGCCAGTTGCCCAGGGGCTAGACTTTCAGTAAGTGCCCGGTAATCGCTGGGACAGGAGTGCACATGAGCAAGACCGGCGACTCCAAGAACACGCTTTACTGCTCGTTCTGCGGCAAGTCGCAGCATGAG
>JANXRT010000369.1 GCA_025356735.1 Acetobacteraceae bacterium
CCGCGATCGCCGGCTGATCCGGCTGAACCGGCCGGCCATGTTGGGACGGCCGTTTCAGGCAAGGGCCTAGCTGAGTGCCGCCGCATCGAAGCCGTCGGGCAGAACACCGCGCGGCTTGATGAAGTCATATGCCGGCACGGCGATGTAGCGTCCAGAGCCGGGCTGGGCCTGAACCACGCCGTCGCGCATCACGACCTCGCCGCGGCGCACGGTGACGACCGGCCAGCCGGTCACCTCCATGCCCTCGTACGGCGTGTAGTCGATCGCGTGCTGCATCGTCGCGTTGGTCAGCCGGGTGCGGCGTGTGGGGTCCCACAGCACCAGGTCGGCATCGGCGCCCGGCGCGATGCGGCCCTTGGCGGCGAGGCCGAACAGCCGGGCGGGCTGGGTGGCGGTCAGCCGCACGAAGTCGCTGGCGCTGATGCGGCCGGACGCCACGCCCTCGCTCCATAGCAGCGGCAGCCTCGCGGCGAGGCCGGGAATGCCGTTCGGTATTTTGGTGAACGGCGCGTCGGTACCAGCGATGCGCTTGCCCTTCGTTCCCTCGAAGCAATGGCCGCTATGGTCCGAGCTGACGACCTCCAGCGTGTGCTGGCGGATCGCCTGCCACAGCCCGGCGCTGGCAGCCGCATCGCGCGGCGACGGGCTGCACATGAACTTGGCGCCCTCGAACCCCGGCCGGTCCATATCGGAGCCGGACAAAACAAAATATTGCGGGCAGGTCTCGCCCCACACCTTCACGCCACGCGCCTGAGCGCGGGCGATCTCCTCGGCGGCTTCCGGACAGGAGACGTGGAAGATCTCGATCGGCGTGTCGACCAGCTCGGCCAGGGCGATGGCGCGGTGCGTCGCCTCGCGCTCGACGATCGAGGGCCGCGACCAAGCGTGGTATTTCGGCGCCGCGCGGCCATCGGCCAGCAACGCGGCGGAGCGCCAGGCGATGGCGTCGTAGTTCTCGCAATGCACCGTCACCAGGCAGCCGAGCCGGCGCGCGGCGGACAGCACCGCGAGATACTGGCGGTCATCCAGGCGCACGCCGTCATAGGTCAGGAACACCTTGAGGCTGCGCACGCCGGATGCCACGACCTGCGGCAGCTCGTCATGGATCACGGTGTCGGTCGGATCGGTGATGATCTGGTGGAAGGCGTAATCGACCATTGCTCCGGTGGCGGCCCGACGGCGGTATTCGGCGAGCTGTTCGAGCACGCCGCCGCCCTTGAACTGGGTCGAGAACGAAACCAGGCTGGTGGTGCCGCCAGCCAAGGCGGAAACGCTGCCGGTCGAAAAACTTTCCTCGTCGCTACCGCCGCCGGGACGCGGTTGCTCAATGTGGCAATGCGAGTCGACGCCGCCCGGCAGCACCATCAGGCCACCGGCATCGAGCACCGGGCCAGCTTCGAGCCGCTCGGCAACGGCGAAGATGCGACCATCGCGGATGCCGATGTCAGCGCGGAACTGGTCCGATGCGGTGACGACGGTTCCGCCGCGGACGATCAGGTCATAGTCGGACATTGGCGCTGCTCCGGTTGATTGGGTAAGGCTGACGGCATGGGTCTTGCGTGGCAATACCGCGGACACCGGCGACGACTGGAAAATCGAAATGGCTTACGCGCTCGACGAGATCAACGCCGCACCGGCTGGCGAATTCGTGGCGGCGCTTGGAAAGGTGTTCGAGGATGCGCCTTGGGTTGCCGAGACCGTGGCGCCCGCCCGCCCGTTCGCGACCGTTGCCGCCTTGCACGAGGCGATGCTGGCGACGATGCGCGCGGCACCGGCGGACCTTCTTCTGGCGTTCCTGCGCGGCCATCCCGAGCTGGCGGGGGCGGCGGCCAAGGCCGGCACGCTGGGCGCGGACTCCACCTCCGAGCAGGCGGGCCTCGGATTGGAGCGTCCGGCCGACGATGCCGAAACGCTGGCCGCGATGAACGCCGGCTATCTCGAAAAGTTCGGATTTCCGTTCATCGTCTGTGTCCGCCGCCACACCCGCGCCTCGGTGCTGTCGGAGTTCCGGCGCCGGCTGACGCTCGATGCGCCATCGGAGAAACGAACCGCGTTGCGTGAGATCGCCTATATCACGCGGCTGCGCCTGGTCGGGCTAGTCGATGGCCCCGGCGCGCCGGTCGTCAACGGATCGCTCACGACGCATGTGCTGGATACCTCGCGCGGGCGTCCGGCGGCGAACGTCGCGATGGAGCTTTTCGAGGTTGGCGGCGGGCAGCCGGCGCTGCTGGCGACCGGCACCACCAACGCGGAAGGCCACACCGACCAGCCGTTGCTGGAAGGCGAGCCGCTGCGCATCGGATGCTACGAATTGCGTTTCGATGTTGGAAGATACTATTCCAGCCGGCTGGCGGAACAGCCGCCGTTCCTCGGCGTCGTTCCGATCCGGTTCTCGATCTCCGAGCCGGAGACGCATTACCACATTCCCCTGCTGGTCAGCCCCGGCGGCTATTCGACCTATCGCGGCAGCTGAGCCTTCTCGAGTTCCGCCCAGACCCGGTCGGCGGTGAACGGCGGCGCGGTGAAGCGAACGCCCGTTGCGTCCGCCAGCGCGTTGGCCAGGGCGGCGCCGACCGGGTTGAACGGGCTCTCGCTCATCGACTTGGCGCCCATCGGGCCGAAGGCGTCGTAGGTGTCGGCGAACAGCACCTCGGTCACCGGCAGGTCGGCCCACGTGGGAATATGGTAGTGGCGGAAGGCGGGGTTGCTGACGGCGCCATCGGCACCGAAGCGCAGCGCCTCGTGCAGGGTGGTGCCGATCGCCTGCGCGACGCCGCCCTCGACCTGACCACGGCACTGCATCGGGTTGAGCACCCGTCCGGCATCGGCCGCCTGGATGCTGCGCAGTATCTTGATTTTTCCGGTGTCGCGGTTCACCGCGACACGGAAGGCGTGCACGTTGAACGCCAGCGAGCGCGGGCTGCCGCCGGCCCGGCGCATCGCGGCCAGCGCGCCGCCGGCGCCGGGCAGGTCCCGCAACGGTAGGGTGCGGTTGCCGCACAGCACGGCGCCCTCGACCATCAGTTGCGGCGGGAAGTAGTAACATTCGGGTTTCCCCTCCTGCCC
>JANXRT010000469.1 GCA_025356735.1 Acetobacteraceae bacterium
GGCCGAGCCACCAGCGCCTCCGCCATCAGGCTCACCGCGACAGGCTCCGCCCACTCGCCCCGCGCCGCCGCCATCGCCGCCTGGTCGCGCCGCTGCCACTCGGCCGGCTCGTCGAGCCCCGGCGGCGGCAAGGCCGCCTGCAGCACCCGCAGGATGTCGAAGAACGCCGTGCGTGGCAGCAGCAGCGCCCAGTCGGGCTTGGGCGGGGCGGGCAGGTCTGAGATGGGTTGCAGTCCCCACCATACAGTCACGGCCACTAACTTGGCAAGAAACAAAGATTAACTAGTAGGATGGGTGAGCGAAGCGTTACCCATCATCCCAGGCCAACCTCAAACCTCATCACACCCGCCGCAGCCAAAGTCTCTCAACAACCGGCGAACGCCGCAGCCGCGTTCCCGGCCGCGACTGCTTCTTTGCCGTCAACCGGCTCGATCGAGCGTCCGGGCCGGCCAGACTTCCTGGCCAGCCCTTCGTTGCCGTTGGTCAGGATTTCTTCTGGGCGAAATGCCGGCGCACGAAACCGACACCCACGACCCCGATGCCAAGCAGCGCGCCGGAAACCGGCTCCGGCACGGACACCGAGGAAGTTTCGGCGATCGTCGCATAGCCGTTGCCGCCGTGATCCGCCCCGCCAAGTCCCGCGATCTGGCTGGTGCCGCCGTTGAAGGAATTGCCGCCCTCGCCGCCGTTGGAACGGCCGCCTGTGCCGCCGGTATAACCGCCGCCGCCGCCGCCGCCGCTGGTGCCGCCGCCATCGCCATTCAGCGCGCCGCCGCCACCACCACCAAATCCGCCGGCCCCGCCCTGGACGCCGAGACCACCGTGAAGGTCGGGGAATCCGCCGCCGCCGGTAGCTGTCGTGGTATTGCCGCCATTCCCGTTTAGACCGCCACCGCCGCCGCCGCCAAATCCGCCGCTGCCACCAGCGCCGCCACCGCCCGAACCGCCTTGCGACGTGAGGCCGTTTCCGCCGCTATACGGGCCAAACCATCCGCCGCCGCCGCCGCCCGCGATGACCAGCGCCAGCCCCGTGGTTTGATCGAAGACGAAGGTGCCGCCGCCGCCGCCGCCGGCCCAGGCGCCGGCACCGCCCGCGCCGCCGACCGCGATCCGCAGCACGTCGCCGGCATTCAGGCTGAATGTGCCGCCGATCATGGCTCCCACGGAGATCGCTGCGCCGTTGCCGGCGTTATCCTGGCCGCCTTGGGCACCGGAAGCAGTGATTTGATAGATGCCGGTGTCCGCCACCGTGTAGGTGACGATGCTGCCGGCGTAATTGAACCCGCTTACGGGCCCGGCGATGGCCGCAGAGGTCAACGCGACCAGCGAAGCACCGGCCAGAAAAAATTTGCGCATAAGATATAGAACTCCTATCCGGTTGCGAAATGCCAGCCGGTAATTGGCTGTTATGCAATAGCCGGGCCAAACAAGAGAATTTTATTATCAAAACACCGAGAGGTCCCGATAATTTGATGAACTTGTTCGAGAAAAAATATTTCCCAGTCTGAAAAATCTGTTGGCCTGGCGTTGCAAAAAATGCTTCGACCACGCGCAGTGTAAAGTTTCTCGACAACGCTTGAGCCTGGTTGATCACCTCGACCCCAGAACAACCCCAGCCTTCAAACGAACTTCCCGCGCAGAAATCCCAAAGCCGGCAGCGGCTTCCAGCCCTTCGGCAGGTCTGTCCGCCGCACCGGCGTCACGCTATATCGCGGAGCCGGCTGCTCGCAGGTCCTTAAGAACCCCGCATACTCGGAAACCTGCTGCTCCCGCCAATCCCGGTCCGCCAACGCCGCCGGGCGGCTGGAGAAAATCTCCGCGATCCGGTTCCGGCGCCCGATCGAGGCAACCACGGCCCACAGCGTGTCGTCGCCGGGCCGGCGCAAGCTGACCACCTGGCTCATCAATGCCCCTCCCTGCGCATGCTGAACGCCACCCATCCACCGTCAGATAAACTCTGAACATCCGGCGCGCACCGGTCCAGCGTCAATTTTCCACGCGACGTCAGGTGGGCCAACCTCCCAACGAGCTAAAGCTCTGAAAATTCGTCGGATACGAATCCATGTCGTTCGTGAAAAGTGTCCAGCAGCCGGATGACCTCGGCAAGCTGTTCGGCCTCGTATGCCTTCTCCGCTAAAGCAGGCCGCTCTGCAGTTTTCGGTTCCATCCCCGCCTCCAACCCACCATGCTTTGCCGGAGTATGCGGCACCCATCCGCCAACACAATGAACCAGATCGCATAACGCCGCACGGAGCAGCAACCATGGCCGAGCTTCCGACCTTCGCCACGCCGGCCACCTTCATGGGCATCGCCCGGACCGACCGGGCAGCGAAATTCTGCATCGCCGGCATGCCGCTCGACCTCGGCACCACCAACCGCGCCGGCGCCCGGTCCGGCCCGCCCGCCATCCGCGCCGCCAGCCGCATGCTGGTGGACGGCCAGCATCCCCGCAGCTGGGTCGATCCCGCGGCCTTGGACATCGCCGACATCGGCGATTTCTCGATCGCCCTCGGCGACATCGAGAAAAGCCTGGCGCGGATCGAGCAGCAGGCCGCCGGCCTCGCCCACCTTATCGGCCTCGGCGGCGAGCACGGCATCACGCTGCCCTTGCTCCGCGCACTGAAAAAACGTCTGGGCGCACCCGTCGGACTGGTCCAGTTCGACTCCCACCTTGACACATGGGAGGTCAATTTCGGCCAGCAATTCGCCCACGGCTCAGTGTTCTACCACGCCCTCAACGAGGGCCTGGTCGATCCGCACCGGATGATCCAGGTCGGCATCCGCTCGCCCGTGCACCGCGAGGTGTGGGACTGGACCGTAGCCCAGGGCGTCACCATCCTCACCGGTGAGGACGTCCAGCTGCTCGGCCCGATCGATGTCGCCGGACGGATCAGGGAAACCCTCGGGCTCGGTCCTGCCTACCTCAGCTTCGACATCGACGCGCTCGACCCCTCCTGCGCGCCCGGCACCGGGACGCCGGAAATCGGCGGCCTGTTGTCCTGGCAGGCCCAGGCGATCGTCCGCCGGCTGAACGGCATCGAATTTGTCGGCATGGACGTGGTCGAGGTCGCCCCGGCCTACGACGTCGCCGAAATCACCGCCCTGGCTGCCGCCACCATGGTCTGGGAATACCTTTCCCTTGTCGGCGACGAACCCATGCGCTGACCGCGCATCGGACGTTCACGATTTGCAGTATCCTCGAAAACATCCCTCGTATAAAACTCGCCTCCCGCCAATATATTCGGCGGCTGCCCATGACGCCATCGCACGTGCCGCGAGTCCTGGTTCTTGGACACAGCAACGACGTAACGCGTCCTTTTCGGAAGAGCCGGTCACGCGAGTGGACCGGTGGCCCTAAGGGAACGGATATGTTTGATGTTGGCCCGGCGATCTTCATGGCAACCCGCGGCACAGCCGCGGGTCGAAGTCCGCACAATCCCGTCTGAAGCTTTCCGCGCCCGCTCCGCGCGCGGTTCCGCTTCCGTCCCTGCCGTCCCGTGCCGATCCCCTCATCCGGGACCGGCGGGGCCGGCCTGTCCCGGTGCCGCGTCGCGCCGGAGGATCGCCGTGAGGATTTCGACATGTCTCAGCTCCGCCATCGCAACGCCGTCTCCCCGCTGCGCCGCGACACTCCTGACCGCGCCGCGCTGCCGACAGTGGACGACCTGGTCGCCGTCGAGCGGCCGGACGTGCCGATGCACTGCCTGCGCCCGGCCGTGCTCGCCGCCACCGCGCGCGACTTCGTGACCGCTTTCCCCGGCAATGTGCTCTACGCCGTGAAGTGCAACCCCGAGCCCGCGGTGCTGCGCGCGCTGTGGGAGGGCGGCGTGCGTCATTTCGACTGCGCGTCGGCGAACGAGATTTCCCTCGTGCGCCAGATGTTCCCCGACGCGTCCATCCACTTCATGCATCCGGTGAAGTCCCGCCGCGCCATTCGCGAGGCGTACGGCCGCCACGAGGTGCGCGACTTCGTGCTCGACGGTGCCGACGAGCTGGAAAAGATCCTGACCGAAACCGGCCACGCCGGCGACCTCGGCCTGTTTGTGCGCCTAGCGCTGCCGCCCGGCGACGCCGCGATCGACCTGTCCGGAAAATTCGGCGCCGAGGCGAACGACGCTGTCGCCCTGCTGCGCGCCGCCCGGCCATCGGCGGCCCGGCTCGGCGTGTCGTTCCACGTCGGCTCGCAATGCCTCGATCCGGTCGCCTACCGCCATGCGATGGAGCTGGCCGGCCGTATCATCCGCGCCGCCGGGGTCGAGGTCGAAATAATCGATGTCGGCGGCGGCTTCCCGGTGTCCTATCCCGACATCGAGCCGCCGCCGCTCGGCGCCTTCCTGGCCGAGATCGAGGCGGCCTTCGACGCGCTGGAACTGCCGGCCGGCGTGCGGCTGTGGTGCGAGCCCGGCCGCGCGCTGGTCGCCGCCGGCGGCTCGGTCGTGGTCCAGGTGCAGATGCGCCGCGGCGCGATGCTGTACGTCAACGACGGCGTCTACGGCAGCCTGTCCGACGCGGGCGCGCTCGGCTTCCGCTTTCCCGCACGCGCCATCCGGCCGGGCGTGGAAACCTCGCAAGACCTCGCTCCGTTCAGCTTCTACGGCCCGACCTGCGACAGCGCTGACATCATGCGGGGCCCGTTCCTGTTGCCCGCCGACATCGCCGAGGGCGACTGGATCGAGCTGTCCCAGCTCGGCGCCTACGGTGCCTGCCTGCGCACCGCCTTCAACGGCTTCGACCGCGCGATCATCGCCGAGGTCCGCAACCACCCGGTCGTCCGGATGGCGGACCGTAGCGCTGCCTGACATCCAGAGCTGCCTGACATCCAGAAAGGAGAGAACCATGAAGCACGCATCCTTTTCCGGCCACCTCGTCATGATCGGCTGCGGCAGCATCGGCCAGGGGGTCCTGCCGCTGATCCTGCGCCACATCGACATCGCGCCGGACCGCATCACGATCCTCACCGCCGATGAGCGTGGCCGCGACGTGGCCGCCGGATACGGCATATCGTTCCGCATCGAGCCGATCACCCGCGACAACATCGATGCCGTGCTGCGCCCGATGCTCGGCATCGGCGACTTCCTGCTCAACCTGTCGGTCGATGTTTCCTCCGTGGCGCTGATGGATCTGTGCCGCAGCGTCGGCGCGCTCTACCTCGACACCTGCGTCGAGCCCTGGGCCGGCGGCTACACCGACCCGTCCCTCACCGCCTCGCAACGCTCCAACTACGCGCTGCGCGAATCCGCGCTCGACCTCGGCGCCCGCAAGCCCGGCGGCCCGACCGCGGTCATCACCCACGGCGCCAACCCCGGCCTCGTGTCGCACCTCGTCAAGCAGGCGCTGCTCGACATCGCCCGCGACACCGGCCTGGAAATCGCCGAGCCGCAATGGCGCGAGCAGTGGGCCGCCCTCGCCCAGCGCCTTGGCGTCAAGGTGATCCACATCGCCGAGCGCGACACCCAGGTCGCCAACGTGCCCAAGCGCCCCGGTGAGTTCGTCAACACCTGGTCGATCGACGGCTTCGTCGGCGAAGGCTGCCAGCCGGCCGAGCTCGGCTGGGGCACGCATGAGCGCAGCTTCCCCGCCGACGGCCACCGCCACGAATTCGGCCGCGGCAGCGCGATCTTCCTCGACCGCCCGGGTGCGGCCACCCGGGTGCGCAGCTGGACCCCGATGGAGGGCCCGTTTCACGGCTTCCTCGTCACCCACAACGAGAGCATCTCGATCTCCGACTACTACAGCGTCGGCAACGGAGACGATGTGGAATACCGCCCGACCGTGCACTACGCCTACCACCCGTGCGACGACGCGGTGCTGTCCCTGCACGAGCTCGCCGGCAAGAACTGGCAGATGCAGAGCCGCCAGCGCCTGATGATGCAGGAGATCGTCAGCGGCACCGACGAGCTGGGCGTGCTGCTGCTCGGCCATGCACGCGGCGCCTACTGGTACGGCTCGCGGCTATCCGTCGAGGAGGCGCGCAGATTGGCCCCGCACAACAACGCCACCAGCCTCCAGGTCACCGCGTCCGTGCTCGGCGCCATGGTGTGGGCGATCGAGAACCCCAACCGTGGCGTGGTCGAGCCCGACGACATCTCCTATTCGCGCGTGCTGGAGATCGCCGGACCGTACCTCGGCGAGGTCGTCGGCGAGTATTCCGACTGGACCCCGGTGCAGGACCGCGGCGGACTGTTCAACGAGGCAATCGACCCGGCGTGCCCCTGGCAGTTCGCCAACTTCCGGGTCAGCTGACGGATAGATCATTGCTTGGATGACGAATTGGGCTAGGTTCGGCGCAAATACCAGTGGGAGCCGCGTCCAATGCGTTTCAGTCGAGTCGTCGCGATCCCCTTCGTGCTGGCCAGCCTCGCGACCGCGGCGCGTGCGGAAGTACCGGTGGGCGCGATCGAGATCCTCAGCGGACCCAACGCCGCCTACGGCACCTCGATCAAGGCCGGGCTCGACCTGGCGCTCGACACGATCAACAAGAAGGGAATACTCGACGGCCAGAAGATCGCGCTGACGGTCGAGGATTCGGCCGGCAACAAGGACCAGGCGATCAACGCCGCGCGCAAGCTGGTCGGGCGCGACAAGGTGGTGGCGGTGATCGGGCCGACGCTGTCGAACGAGATGTTCGCGGTCGGGCCGGTGACCAACGAGCGCCGCATACCGACCGTCGGCACCTCGACCACCGCCAACGGCATCACCGCGATCGGCGACTACATCTTTCGCACCTCGCTGCCGGAATCCGACGTGATCCCGGTGACCCTGAAGAAAGCGCAGGCGCGTGGCGTCAAGACCATCGCGCTGATGTACGCCAACGACGACGCGTTCTCGAAGTCCGGCTTCGACGTGATGAAGGCAGCGGCGGAGAAATCCGGCCTCAAGATCGTGGCGATCGAGAGTTTCGGCAGCAAGGACACCGACTTCTCGGCGCAGCTGACGAAGATCAAGGGCCTCAAGCCGGACGCCATCGGCATTTCAGCCCTGGTCGAGCCGGTTTCGGGCGTGCTGCTGCAGGCGCGCCAGCTCGGCTTCGGGAAGGAGACGCAGTTCATCGGCGGCAACGGCTCCAACTCGCCGAAGCTGGGTGAGATCGCCGGCGCCGCGGCGGACGGCCTGATTGTCGGCAGCCCATGGTTCATCGCCAAGCCCGATCCGATCAGCGAGAAGTTTGTCTCTGATTTTCAGGCCAAGAACGGCAAGTCGCCCGACCAGTTCGCCGCCCAGGCCTTCGATGCGATGTTCATCGTGGCGGCGGCGATCGACCGCGCCGGCGCTGCCGATTCCGAGAAGGTTCGCGACGCGCTTTTGAAGACGAATTATTCCGGGGTGATGGGTCCGTTCACCTTCACCTCCGGCCGCGATCCCGCCTCCACCGAGGGCGTGGTCGTGCTGGAAATGCAAGGCGGCAAATTTGGCATCGCCAAGTAAGGCGCATCCAAGGGCGCTTCCCTTGGCGGGGTCAGGGGCAGAGCCCCAGCCTTCTTGCTAAGTCAGCAGCTGGTAAACGGCGTCCTGCTAGGCGCCACCTACGCGTTGTTCGCGTTGGGGTTCACGCTGATGTTCGGCGTGCTGCGGGTGATCAACCTCACCTACGGCTTCTACTTCTCCGCCGGCGCATTCATCGCGCTGTTCGCGACGAGGCAATGGGGTTTTTCGATTTGGCTGGCGTTACCCCTCGCCGCGATCGGCTCCGGATTGATCGCGGTGTTGCTGGACTGGCTGCTGCTGACGAGGCTGCGGGCCAAGGGCGCGCCGGAGCTGGCGTCGTTGATGGTGACGCTGGGGGCCGTGCTGGCGCTGTATTCCGCCATGACGCTGCTGTTCGGCCCCGACATCCGACGCCTGCCGCCCGACGTGATCGGCGCCGACGCGCTGGTGTTCGCGGGCATCCGGGTGACGCAGGCGCAGTTCCTGGTCGTCGGCACCACGGCCGTTTTGGTTCTGGCCCTCGTCGCCCTGATGCGCGGCACCCGGCTCGGCGTCGGCATCCGCGCGATGGCGGAGCGGCCGGACGCCGCCGAGCTGATGGGCATTGACACGGCCAGGCTGGCGGCGCTGGTTTCGTTCCTGTCCGGCTTTCTCGCCGGCGCCGGCGGCGTGCTGATCGGGCTGAATTTCAACGCCATCCAGCCCTACATGGGCGAGCAGATGATGCTGCGCGGCTTCGTCGTCATCATCGTCGGCGGGCTGGGCGACCTGCGCGGCGCGCTGATCGCCGGATTGCTGCTGGGCGTGATCGAGGTGCTGACCGCGGGCTACCTCGATAGCGGGCTGAAGGAGGCGGTGGCCTTCGCCATCCTGGTCGCGGTGCTGTGGACACGCCCCTCGGGATTGTTCGGCCAGGCCGTGCTGCGCCGCGCATGACCTACCCGCCGTGGCTCGACGACTTCCTGTGGACCTACCAGAACGTGATCCACGCGCTCGGCATCAACGGGCTGCTGGCGCTGTCGATGTATGTCGTGCTCGCGGTCGGCCAGCTATCGCTCGGCCAGGCGGCATTCATGGGGCTTGGCGCGTATTCATCGGCCTTGATGACCCTGAAGCTGCATCTGCCGTTCTTCGTCGTGCTGCCGGCCTCGTGCGTGGTGCCGGCCCTGTTCGCGCTGGCGATCGGCGTGCCGACGTTGCGGCTGTCGGGCGTCTACCTCGCCATCGCCACCATCGGCCTCGGCGAGGTGCTGCGCGCGATCTATCTCAATCTCGACGTTCTCGGCGGCGCGCTTGGCCTGTCGGGCATACCCCAGCGTACCGAGACCTGGATGATCTACCTTCTTCTCATCGTCGCGATCGCCGTCCTGTGGCGGGTCGGGCACAGCCGCATCGGCCGCGCGATGGAGGCGATGCGCGAGGACCCGAACGCCGCGCAGGTGATGGGCGTGAACGTGCAACGATACCGGCTGGGCGCGCTGGTGGCCTCCGCCGTGCTGGCCGGCGTCGCCGGCGCGCTCGGCGCCCACGCCTCCAACTTCATCGGTCCCAACGAGTACGGCTTCGAGCCCGCGGTGACGATCCTGTCCTACGCCCTGCTCGGCGGTATCGGCACGCCATTCGCACCGGTTCTGGGCGCCTGGATACTGACGTTGCTGCCGGAGGTGCTGCGCGGATTTTCCGATTTCCGCGGCGTGTTCAACGGCCTCATCATCGTGCTGGCGGTGCTGTTCCTGCCCAACGGCCTGCTCGCCTTGCGCATGAAGCGGCGGGCCGCGTGACCCTGCTGTCCACCGCCGGCCTGACTCGCAAGTTCGCTGGCCTGGTCGCGGTCGATGGCGTCGACATGGCGGTCGAGGTAGGCTCGGTCCACGCCGTGATCGGCCCCAACGGCGCCGGCAAGACCACGCTGTTCAACCTGATCTCCGGCCTGGTGGAGCCGACCTCCGGCAGCATCGATTTCAACGGCAACGACATCTCACGGTTGCCGGTGCATGCCCGCGCCGGGCTAGGCATGGCGCGCAGCTTCCAGAACATCCGCATCTTCTCGGCGATGACCGTGCTGGAGAACGTGCTCACCGGCCTGCACTCGACGATTACCGCCGGCGTCGGCGCCATCGTGCTGCGCCTGCCGGGCTTTCACCGTGCCGAAAAGACAGCGGTCGAGCGCGCCCGCATGGCCCTGGAGCTGGTCGGCCTCTCGTCGAAATCCGAGCTGCTGGCCGGCGCGCTCCCCTACGGCGACCAGCGCCGGCTGGAGATCGCGCGCGCCATGGCCGCCCACCCGCGCCTGCTGCTGCTGGACGAGCCGGCCGCCGGCATGAACCCGGCCGAAACGTCTTCGCTGGCCGCCCTGGTGCGCCGCATTCGCGACGCCGGCACCACCGTGCTGCTGGTCGAGCACGACATGGGCTTCGTCATGGATATATCCGACGCGGTCACGGTGCTGAATTTCGGCCGCCGCATCTTCCATGGCCCACCTGGGGCGATCCGGCAGGAGCCGGCGGTGATCGAGGCCTATCTCGGCAAGAAGATGGCGGCACGGCTGGCGGCCCGGAAAGACGGTCAAAAAGCCATCGCACCATGACCAGCCTCGTGGTCGAGGGCCTGCACGTCTCCTATGGCGCCACCGAGGCGCTGGCCGGCATCGACATCCGCGTCGACAGCGGAAAAACCGTCTGCCTGATCGGCGCCAACGGGGCCGGCAAGACCACGACGATGCGCGCGGTCTCCGGCCTGCTGCGGCCCCGCGCCGGCACCATCCGGCTCGACGGCGCCGACATCTTCGGGATGCGCGCCAACCGGGTAGCCGCGCTGGGCCTGCTGCAGGTGCCGGAGGGCCGCCAGATCTTCGCCGAGCTTTCGGTCGCCGACAACCTGGCCCTCGGCGCCTGGCTGGTGCGCGACGACGCCGAGATCGCCCGCCGGCGCGACCAGGTGCTCGCCCGCTTCCCCCGCCTGCGGGAGCGCCTGAACCAGCTCGCCGGCTCGATGTCGGGCGGCGAGCAGCAGATGCTGGCGCTCGGCCGCGCGCTGATGGGCGCGCCGAAGCTGCTGCTGCTCGACGAGCCGAGCATGGGACTGGCGCCGTTGTTCGTCGAAGAGATTTTCTCGATTCTCGCCGACCTCAGGCGCGAGGGCACGACGATTCTCCTGGTCGAGCAGAACGCCTCCGCCGCGCTTGAAATCGCCGATTATGCCTATGTGCTCGAAACCGGCCGGATCACGATGCAGGGGCCGGCCAGCGAAATCGCCAACGACCCCGCGGTGATCGCGGCCTATCTCGGCGGCTGACCAAGCGGGCGTTGACGAGCGCGCGGCCTGGCGATAGAAGCACCCCGGTAAACGCGAATCACTCGCAATTGCAATTCGACGGACCAACGGGAGCTAGGATATGCGGAACGAACTGATCGCTGTGACGTGCAGCGCGCTGCTGGTTGCCAGCCTGGCCGCCGTTGCCCCGCCGGCGCATGCCGAAGACGCGACGCTCAACCTCACTATCAAGAACCACAAGTTCGATCCGATCGCGCCGACCATCCCCGCCAACACACGGGTAAGGGTCACCTTGCAGAACCTGGATGCCACCACCGCCGAGTTCATGAGCGACGAGTTCAAGGGCGGCAAGGTCGCGACCGGCGGCCAGACCGTGACCTTCTTCATCGGGCCGCTGAAGCCCGGCGTGTATGAGATCCATGACGAATACGCCGAGACCGCGTCGAAGACCAAGCTCACCGTCAAGTAGCCAGGCGCCTCGCCGCCCGATCGTCAGGAACCAGCGTTTGACCTCGCACCGAACCACCCGATGGCCGCTTGCGGCCCTTGCCTGCGCGACCTTTGCCGCCGGCACGCAGCCAGCCCGGGCACAGACCACGCCCGGCGACAACTCGATCAGCGGCTCGTCGCCGCCCGGCGGGCTGCCGGTGCCGAACGCCGAGCCGCTCGCGCCCGGCGACACCTATGCCGAGCGTGTCTGGAAGCGCTCCAACCTGTTCGGCGACATGGGCGGCCTGCGTGGCCTGCTCGGCGATCACGGCGTGACCATCGGCCTGCAGGAAACCAGCGAGGTGCTCGGCAACGTCACCGGCGGCGCGCAGAAGGGCTTCGTCTATGCCGGCGTCACGCTGCTCGGCATTGGCGTCGACACCGGCCGCGCCTTTGGCCTGGAGGGCGGCACGATCAATCTTAGCGCATTCCAGATCCATGGCGGCAACCTGGGTTTGCAGAACCTGCGCAGCCTGCAGACCCCCAGCGGGATCGTGGGCGCGCCATCAACCCGGCTGTGGGAACTTTGGTACCAGCAGTTGTTCCTGGATGGCGATGCCGATGTGAAGATCGGCCAGCAGAGCATCGACCAGGAATTCGACATCAGCTCCGGCGCCAGCCTGTTCCTCAACACCGTGCTGGGCTGGCCAATCGTTTCGTCCGCCGGGCTCTACGGCGGCGGGCCGACCTATCCGCTGTCCTCGCTCGGCCTGCGGCTGCGCGCCCGGCCGACCGGGGCCCTCACCCTGCTGGCCGGCGCGTTCGACGACAACCCGGGCGACGGCACCTTCAACGACAACAGCCAGCTGCGCGGCAACGAGCGCTACGGCGCGCGCTTTAACTTCAACACCGGCGCGCTCTTCATTGCCGAGGCGCAGTACGCCGTCAATCAGCCGGCCAACGGCGACATCGTGCGCCCGTCGAATGCCTCGGATTCGCAGTTGGCCAACCTGCCCGGCACCTACCGGCTCGGCGCCTGGTTCGATACCGGCCCGTTCAACAGCCAGCGCCACGATGCCGCCGGGCTGTCCCTGGCCGATCCGGCCGGCACCGGCGTGCCGGGTCAGATCCACCAGAACTTCAGCCTGTATGGCGTGATCGACCAGATGATCTGGCGGCCGGACCCGGCCCAGGTGCGGTCGCTCAGCGTCTTCCTGCGGGCCAATGGCGCGCCGGGCGACCGCAACCTGGTCGAGTTCAGCATCAACGCCGGCCTCGTCGTCAAGGCGCCGCTGCCCGGGCGTGATGGCGACGCGTTCGGCGTCGGCTACGGCCTGGCCAAGGTCAGCGGGGCTGCAAGCCGGCTGGACCGCGACATCGCCTTCTACACGGCGGCACCCTACCAACGCCGCTCCAGCGAGAGCTTCGTCGAGGTCACCTACCAGATCCAGGTCAACCAGTGGTGGCAGGTCCAGCCCGACTTCCAATATGTCTTCATGCCCGGCGGCGGCATCCCGAACCCGTATTTTCCGCGTCAGCGGATCAGCAACGAGGCGGTGTTCGGCGTGCGCACCAACATCACCTTCTGACGGGACCACGACGATGCGGCTTCTTCACTTCCTGTTCGGTGCCTGCCTGGGCGGCGCGTTGCTGGCGGATCAGGCCCGGGCCGAGGCGCCGGCCGGCTTCCTTGAGACGCTGCGCCGTCAGGCGCCGGTGGTCTCCACCGTGCCCGACAACGGCGACCAGAACCCCTATGCCATCGTCGTGGCGCCGGTATCGGCCGGCGCGATCGAGAAGGACGACGTGCTGGTCAGCAACTTCAACAATGCCAGGAATTTGCAGGGCACCGGCTCGACGATCGTGCGCTACACGCCGTCCGCGAAAAGTCTTTCCACCTTCGCGGTCATCCCGGCCAACCTGCCGAACTGCCCCGGCGGAGTCGGCCTCGGCACCGCCATGACGATGCTGAAATCCGGCTGGGTCATCGTCGGCAGCGCGCCGAGCACCGACGGCACCACGGCCACGCGGGGCGCGGGCTGCCTGATCGTGCTCGACGCACGCGGCAACGTCGCGAAAACGATCGCCGGCGAGCACATCGACATGCCATGGGGCAATATGGCGGTGATCGACGATGGTACCGACGCGACCCTGTTCGTCAGCAACGCCGGCTTCGGCATAGGCGCGCCCGGCGACGAGGCCGCGGTCGTCAACAAGGCCACCATCCTGCGCATCCGACTGCGGATCGCGCCCGGCAAGCCGCCCGAGGTCACCGGGCAGACGGTCGTCGGCGACGGCTTCGGCGCCCAGGCCGATGCCGGCGCGTTCCTGATCGGCCCGACCGGGCTGGCGCTCGGCGCCGGCGGCACGCTGTATGTTTCCGACGCCATCGGCAATCGTATCACCGCGATCGACCGTGCCACGACCCGCAACGACAGCGCCGGCCAGGGCACCGAGGTAACCAAGAACGGCCTGTTCCGCCGGCCACTGGCGATGGCGCTGGTGACCACGGGGGCCGGCAACGGCCACCTGCTGGTCGCCAACGGCCTCAATGGCCAGGTCGTGGAGGTGGACCCCGTCTCCGGCCGCCAGATCTACGCGCGCTGGATCGACGCCAACAAGGCGCAGCTGCCGCCCGGCAGCGGCGACCTGTTCGGCATCGCGATGACCCCGGCGGGTGACGGCTTCTATTACGTGATGGACGAACTAAATATGCTGGGTCTGGCGAAATAAGGGGGTGCTGACATGAAATTCGGCAACTCGCGCCGCTTCTTCCTTGGTGCCGCCGGCGGCCTGGCCGCGGCGTCCGGCATCGGTTTCCCATTCCGGGCCTCCGCCGCAAACCGTCCCGGCGTCGAGCCGTTCCATGGCGAGCACCAGGCGGGGATCGCCACCAAGCAGCAGAAGCACACCTACCTCGCCGCGTTTGACTTGATGGCGAAAGATCGGTCCGAATTGATAAGGCTGCTGCAAGGCTGGAGCGCGGCCAGCGTTCGGCTGACCGCCGGACGGCCCATCCCCGACAGGACCTCCGACGAGCAGTTAATCGCCGACGGCGGCAGCGCCCAGGGGCTGGACCCCGCCCGCCTGACGCTGACCTTCGGCTTCGGGCCGACCCTGTTCGAGCGCGCCGGCCAGGATCGCTTCGGCCTTGCCGCCCGCCGGCCGGCGGCGCTGGTCGAGCTGCCGCGCTTCAACGGCGACCAGCTCGAACCCGCCCGTTGCGGCGGCGACCTATCGGTGCAGGCCTGCGCCGACGACCCGCAGATCGCCTTCCACGCCATCCGCGAACTCGCCCGGCTTGGCTACGGCAGCGTGCGGATGCGCTGGGGCCAGGCCGGCTTCATGCCCGATACCCGAAGCTCAGGCACCGGGCGCAACCTGATGGGGTTCAAGGACGGCACCAACAATCCCGATTCGTCCGGTAGCCGGCGCGTCGGCACCCCCGACATGCCGCGCGATTTTTCCGAAGTCGTCTGGGTGGGCAACGATGGCCCGGCCTGGATGCGTGGCGGCAGCTACATGGTGACGCGCCGCATCCGCATCGCGCTCGAGCACTGGGACCGCACGCCGGTGGACTACCAGGAGGAGGTCGTCGGCCGCCACAAGGCATCCGGCGCACCGCTGGGGCAAAAGAACGAGTTCGCGCCGCTCGATCTCGCCGCGATCCACGCCGACGGCGCCCCCGTGCTGCCGGAAAGCTCGCACGCCCGGTTAGGCTCGGCGGTCGCCAATCAGGGCGCGCAGATGTTCCGCCGCGGCTATTCCTACAACGAGGCGAGTGCCGTCACCGCCGAGCGCTGGCCGCCCTGGCGCCAGGGCATGATGTTCGACGCCGGGCTGCTGTTCATGGCCTACCAGCGCGACCCGCGCGCCGCCTTCATCCCGGTGTTCGAGCGGATGGCGAAGCTGGATGCGATCAACCAGTTCACCACCCACGTCGGCAGCGGCATCTTCGCCTGTCCGCCCGGGGCACCACCGGGCGGCTTTGTAGGTCAAGAGCTGTTCACCTAAAGTAAGAGGGTCACAAGGGACTTGTCCCTTGGCGGGGTTTGGGGCAGAGCCCCATCCTTCCTTGGAGCCATCCGATGCAAACCTCGCCCTTCGCGCGCATCGCGCTGCTGCTGCAAGGCGGTGGCGCCCTCGGCGCCTACCAGGCCGGCGTCTATGAAGCCCTGGCAAACGCCAACCTGCAGCCCGATTGGGTCGCCGGCATCTCGATCGGTGCCATCAACGCGGCCCTGATCGCCGGCAACGCGCCAGATAGGCGCGTCGCCCGGCTACGGGAATTCTGGCAGACCGTCAGCCAGCCACAGCCTGCCCTGCTGCCTTTGTCGCTGTTCGACCCGGCCGGCAACCTGGCGCACCAGCTGGTCAACCAGTTCCAGGCGGCGGGTAGCGCGGCATTTGGCGCCCCGGGCTTCTTCGCGCCGCGTTTCGTGCCGCCTTTCCTCAGCCTGCCCGGAACCGCCGGCGCGACCAGCTTCTATGATGCCGGGCCACTGACCGAAACCCTGAACCGCCTGGTCGATTTCGATCTGATCAACCGTGGCGGCATCCGCTTCAGCATCGGCGCGGTCAACGTCCGCACCGGCAACCTGACCGTCTTCGACAATACCACCGACACCATCAACGCGTCCCATGTGCTGGCCAGCGGGGCGCTGCCGCCAAGCTTCGCGGCGGTCGAGATCGACGGCGAGCTCTACTGGGATGGCGGACTGGTCTCGAACACGCCTTTGGAATGGGTGCTGGAGAGCTCTCCGCGCCAGGACACCCTGGCGTTTCAGATCGACCTTTGGAATGCCCGCGGCGCCTTCCCCCGCGACCTCGCGGAAAGCGACACGAGGCAGAAGGAAATCCGCTTCTCCAGCCGCACCCGTGCCGGCACCGACCAGTTCAAGAAGATGCAGCTGATGCGCCGGGCCACCGCCAAGCTGCTTGAAGCCATTCCCGAACCCCTGCGCCACTCGCCCGAGGCCAGGCTGCTGGCGACCGAATCCGATCGGGCGGTGTTCAACATCATCCAGCTGATCTATCGCACGCAGAAATACGAAGGCACATCGAAGGACTTCGACTTCTCGCGCCTGACCATGCAGGAGCACTGGGCCGCCGGCCTGCGCGACGCGCAGCGGACGCTGGACTACCCCCAGGTGCTGCAGCGGCCGCAAAGCATGGACGGCGTGTTCACCTTCGACCTGGCCGAGCACGAACCGGTTTGAACGCGCGCCGCCCGATGCTATTCGACCGGCTTAGTTCAGAAGGAGCCAGCCATGTCGCGGTTTGACGGAAAAGTCGGAATGATCACCGGTGCCGCCAGCGGCATCGGCCGCCAGATCGCGATGCGGTTCGCGGCCGAGGGCGGCATCCCCGTGATCGCCGACCTCAGCCTGGAGGCCGCCACCGCCACCGCCGCGGAAATCCGCAGCCGGCACGGCGATGCGTTCGCGGTCGCGATGGACGTCGTCGATGAGGATGCGGTGGAACGCGGTGTCGCCGACACGATGGCGAAATATGGCAGGATCGACATGCTGGTCAGCAACGCCGGCATCCAGATCGTCCACCCGATCGTCGATTTCCCGTTCGCCGAGTGGAAGAAGCTGCTGGCGATCCATCTCGACGGTGCCTTCCTCACCACCAAGGCCTGCCTCAGGCACATGTACGCCGCCAACTACGGCCGCGTCATCTACATGGGCTCGGTCCACTCCAAGGAAGCCTCCAAGCTCAAGGCGCCCTACGTCGCCGCCAAGCACGGGCTGATCGGACTGGCCAAGGTCCTGGCCAAGGAAGGCGCCGAGCACAACGTCACCGCCAACGTCGTCTGCCCCGGCTTCGTGCGCACGCCCCTGGTCGACCGCCAGATCCCCGAGCAGGCCGCGGCCTTCGGCATCACCGAGGACGCGGTGATAAAAACCATCATGCTGCCCGCGACCGTGGACGGCGAGTTCACCACCACCGACGACGTCGCCGACGCGGTGCTGTTCTTCGCGGCGGCGAAGACCAATGCCATGACCGGCCAGTCCCTGGTCGTCAGCCATGGCTGGTTCATGCAGTAGCCGACGGCTATGGAGAAACATGCTCCAGCGTGGCGCGGTTCTGCTTGATGCCGAAGACGCGGATCAGCAATGCGGGCAACAGCGCGCCCGGTAAGATGATCCACAGCAGCCAGCCGAGATGGTCCGGGCCCCAGACGTAAAGCGGCCCAAGCAGCGTCACCCCCGCCCAGGCGCCGAGATGGCCCAGCCCGTCGGTCCAGGCAAACGCGGTCGAGCGGATGCGCGTCGGATAGGCGACGGCCGTGTAGTTGTACAGGTTGAACAGCCACAGCCCGCCACCGACGCGGCCGATGCTGAGAAACACCGTGATCACCGGCAGCGTCGGGTAGAAATAGATGACCGTCCAGCACGCCGCGAACAGCACGCCGGAGAAGCACAGCACGTCGCGCCGCTCGAACCGCTCGCCGAACCTCGCATTGACCTGGAAGCCGACGAACAGCAGCGCGTAGCCGCCGGCGATGGTGAGAAAGACGTAGTGCGCCGAGGCGCCGTGATCGACCATGTAAACGGCGGTGAAGGCGCCCACGCCGTAGATCAGCCCGCCATAGCCCAGCAGCCAGCAGGCGATCAGCACCAGCGTGCGGCCGCGGTACTGCGGATTGAGGAAGATCTCCCGCCAGGCGCCCTTGCCGGCCAAGGTCACCGGGTGCATGCCGACCGCCGGCGCCGGCAGAGGCTCCGCGCATCGCGCCTGAACCTGCGCCTCGTAGGTCGCCATCACCCGCCCAGCCTCCGCGTGGCGGCCATGCGCCTCCAGCCAGCGCGGCGACTCGGGCAGCTTCCAGTACAGCAGCGGCAGCAGGATCACGACCTCGATCCCGGCGCTGATCCACAGGAACAACTGCCACTGCACCGGAAACAGCACGAACGCCATCAGGTTGACCGACACCGCGACCAAGGCCGTCACGCCCTGCGAGGCGAGCAGCGCCTTGTTGCGCAGCACGGGAGAAATCATTTCCGACAGATAGACCGAATGCGTCGCGACGATCCCGCCGACGCCGAGCGTGCTGAGCACGGACAGGAACACCATGCCCCAGAAATCCGTGACGTAGGCGAACGGCCAGATGCAGATCCCGCCCAGCAGCGTCGCCAGCAGGATCGCCGGCCGCCGCCCGTAGCGGTCGGCGACCCAGCTCATCAGATAGACGCCGAGCAGCACCCCAAGCCCGACCTGCAACGCCTGGATGACGGCATATTGCTGCACGGTGATGATGTGGTTGGGCCGCCACACGAACGGATACAGCCGCGCCCCGATGCCGTCGGTGTCGAAGATGATGAAGCCCCAGGTGATCTCGACCAGGATGAACAGGTTCCACTGCACCCGCGTCATCGGCAGCCGATCTATGCGCGCGGCGATATCGCCCTGAACCACGCCAGCTTGAACGAAGCCATCCTGGACAACACCGGTATCGGCCATCCCGCGCCTCCCCTGCACCCGACGTCTGTGCGGCGGTGTGCAAACGAGAGCGTGGGCGGTGGTCCCGGCCAAGTCAATCGTTTCAATCGACAGGTGTTAACTTGGAGTGGGGCTGGGATTTTGATGCGTTTGGCGCCGGCATCGCGGCTTGTTAACATTCGCGATCCCCCTCGCCAACGAAAGGCAACGCACCAATGCCAACGGCCACCTCGAGCGATCCCGCCGGCACCATCCTTCTCATCGGAGCCTCGCGGGGTCTCGGCCACGCCGTGGCGGCCGAGTTCCTGAAGAAAGGCTGGAAAGTCGTCGGCACGGTCCGGCCAGGCGGAACCCGAACCAAGCTGCACGACCTGGCGGACGAATTTGAAGGCCGTGTCGAGATCGAAACCCTGGACATCTGTGCGCCGGACCAGGTAGCGACGCTCCGCCACCGCCTGTCGGGCCGAGTATTCGACATGCTGTTCGTCAATGCCGGCGTCACCAACAACCCGCATGAAACGATCGCGGACGTGGCCACGGACGAGTTCGTAAGGGTCATGGTGACGAACTCGCTGAGCCCGATGCGGGTCATCGAAAGCCTGCAGGATCTCCTGACCCCGAGTGGCCTGCTTGGCGTGATGTCATCCGGACAAGGCAGCGTCAGCAACAACGAGACCGGCCTGCGGGAAGTGTATCGCGGCAGCAAGGCCGCCCTGAACATGTTCATGCGCAGCTTCGCGGCCCGCCACGCCGCGACATCGCGCGCCATGGTGCTGATGGCGCCCGGCTGGGTCCGCACCGACATGGGAGGGCCGGATGGACGTTTGAGCATCGAGGAAAGCGTGCCGAACCTGGTCAACGTCCTCCTATTGAAACAGGGAAAACCCGGCCTGGAGTATCTCGACTATCTCGGCCACACTGTCCCGTGGTGATTTGTTTTCAGCTAATAGCCGCGCGAAATATCAAAACGGTTCGGCAACGGCAATCCAGCCCGATACGCGCGAAGATTGTCGAAGAACAGATCAAGGCTGTCGGCGTTGTAGGTCACCGGGTCGTCCGCCGAGACGTGCGGGGTCATCACCAGGTTCCGCGTGGTCCACAGCCGGTGGCCAGGCGGCACCGGCTCGGGTTCGAACACGTCCAGCACGGCGCCGCGCAGCCGGCCGGCATCCAGCGCGTTGCACAGCGCATCCTGGTCAATCAGCGCGCCGCGGCCGATGTTGACGAGGCCGGCGCCCGCCGGCAGCAACCCGATGCGGCGGCGGTCGATCATGCCCCGCGTCGCCGGCGTCAGCGGACAGGCGAGGATCAGGAATTCGGTGTCGGGCAGCAGCCGGTCCAGCCCGGCCGGCGTGATCACCTCGTCGCAATGCTCGTGCGCGCCCGACCGCGTCCGCACCCCGGTGACATGCATGCCGAACCGCCGGCACTGCATCGCCGCAGCGCCACCCAGGCCGCCGAGCCCGATTATCGTTACGCGCCGGTTGCGCAGCACGCTGCCGTAACGCTTGACCCAGCGTTGTTCCCGCTGATCGGTCGCGAACTCGACCGCGCGCCCAGCCAGCATCAGCACCGCCATGATGGCGTATTCACCCGCCTTGTCCGCGTGCGCGCCGCGATTGTTGAGCAGCGCCGTACCCGCCGGCAGCCAGTCGAACGGCGCCAGCCCATCCAGCCCGGCAGCGGTGGCGAACAGCAGCTTCAGTTGTGGCGCCGGGCCTGGGAAGTATCTTCCGATGGTTCGCGCGTCGGTGATCAGCGCCTCCGCCTCCCGCATCGCGTCCGACAGCTCGGCTTGCGTGTCGCCAATGGTCAGAACGTGCGGCTCGGAAATATCGGAGGCGCGGGCCAGCGCATCGTCCCACTGGTTACGCGTGAAGCGGAATTGCGGATCGTTGGCTGGGCTCTGGATATGGACCCTCATACCGATTGGCTCGTCAGCGCGTGCAGCAGCACGGCGGCGGCCTGCGCCACGTTCAGGCTCTGCACCGTGCCGCGGCCACCGATGCGGACTTGGCGCCGGCACGCCGCCAGCACCTCGGCCGACACGCCGTGCTCCTCGTTTCCGAGCACCAGCGCCACCGGCCGGTCGCGCGGCAGATTGGCCAGCAAGGTCGCCTCGTCGGACAGCGAAGCCGCGACGGTGCGGTAGAACGGCTGCAACGCCGCCAGCGCGGCCGGCAGGTTGCGCGTCTTGTACAGATCCAGAAGCTCCAGCCCGCCTTCCGAGGTCCGGTAGGCGGCATCCGACGGCAGCGCGTGGCCCGGCCCCTCGCCGATCAGCATCGCCCGCGCCCCGAAGAACGCCGCCGACCGCGCGATGGCGCCCAAATTGTGCGGGTTGCCGATACCGTCCAGCACCAGCAGGAACGGCAGCACCGGCGGGTTGTCGCGGCTGAAGATCGCGACCGGCCGGCCCCGCGCGACGGCGGCGATGCCGCCATGGTGGCCGGTGCCGGCGATCTTTTCCAACGTCTCGGCATCGACCATGCGGTATGGCTTGCGCGCCGCCGCCAGCTCGGCGCAGAACTCCCCGACCTCGAATTTCACCTCGGCCACGAAAAACAGCCGCTGCACGTCGGCGCCGCGCCGGGCGAACAGCGCGCGCACGGCGTTGGCGCCGCAGATCGTGTCGGGTTTCATGCCGGCTGCTTCCGCCCGGGCGCCGGCACTGTCAAGTTGCCCTGATGCCGCACGCCTTGCCCATCCTGTTCCAGGACAGACGCTTCGTCGTCATCGACAAGCCGGCCGGCCTCCCCGTCCATCCCGGGCCAGCCGGCGGACCCAGCGTCGAGGACGCCTTCCCCGAGATGTCGCGCCGCCGTGACGGCCCCTGGCTGGCGCACCGGCTGGACGCCGACACCAGCGGCTGCCTGGTGATCGCGCTGCGCAAAGCCGCCTTGCTGTCGGCCCAGGCCGAGTTCGCCGCCGGCCGGGCCGAAAAGATATACTGGACGGTGGTCGAGGGTGGCCCGGCAGATGATTCCGGCCGGATCGACGCGCCGTTGCTGCGTCATAGCACGGTCGATGGCTGGCGCATGGCGATCGATCCCGCCGGAGCCGCCGCGCGCACCGACTGGCGGGTGCTCGGGCGTGGCGCCGGC
>JANXRT010000483.1 GCA_025356735.1 Acetobacteraceae bacterium
GTAATGCAGAGTCCGTGCCAACACACGCAACGAGGCCTAAACTTCTGTAACTGCTGACTCCATCGTTTCTAAGTCAAATGGAATGGGTGGAACCTTCAGTCCAAGTGTAAAGAATCCCGACAAAACTAGCTGGTTAAATCAATCTGAAGAACATCACGAACTACAATGGCAACAAACTACAAAGACTTGCGTCGGGTGTCAAAAAACAGGCGGAGCCATCGATGCGATATTTTAATGCCAAAGAGTATAGAAAATGTTCCTGCACCAATACCCGTGCTGCGAGATCAGCCTCATTGTCGTAGGCAAGAACCGGCACCGCGGCTTGGGCCAGGATCGGACCGCCGTCCAACATATCGGTGACCAGGTGCACGGTGCAGCCATGCAATGCCACTCCGGCCTCCAGCGCGCGGCGGTGGGTGTCCAACCCGGGGAACGCCGGCAGCAGGCTCGGATGGATGTTGAGCATCGTCCCCGCCCAACGTCCGACCAGGAACGGCGTCAGCCGGCGCAGGTAGCCGGCGAGGCAGACCATCTCCACGCCAGCGGCGCGCAGCCGGGCGTCGATCGCCTCCTCATGGCCGGCGCGGTCGCCCGGGAAGTCTCGATGGTCGATCGACTCGGCCGGGATGCCAGCCTGGCGTGCCAGGTCCAGCCCGCCGGCATCCGGCCGGTTCGACAGCACCAGCGCGATCTCGGCCGGGAAGTCGGCCGCCGCCGCCGCCTCGATCAGCGCCGCCATGTTGGAACCGCGGCCGCTGATCAGGATCGCGACCTTCTTCCGCACGTTCAAGACGGCCAGCCGGACAGGGTGCGAATGCGCGCGCTCGCCGGACCCTCGCCCTTCAACACGGTCCCGATGCGGAATGCGGTCTCGCCCATCTCGGCCAAGGCGGCCAGCGCCGGCCCGGCCGATTTCACCATCAGCACCATGCCGACGCCGCAGTTGAACACCCGCAGCATCTCCTCGGGCACGATCCCGCCGGTCCGCGCCAGCCAGCCGAACACCGGCGGCACCGGCCAATCGGCCTCGATCGCCGCCATCATGCCATCCGGCAGCACGCGCGCCACGTTGCCGGGCAGCCCGCCGCCGGTGATGTGCGCCGCCGCCGAGAGCAGCCCGGCCCGGTGCAGCGCCAGCACCGGCTTCACGTAGATCCGCGTCGGCGTCATCAGCGTCGCCCCAAGCGTCGAACCCCGTGCGAACGGCGCGTCCGCATCCCAGCCCAATCCGGACATCTCGACGATGCGGCGGACGAGCGAGAAACCATTGGAGTGGATGCCGGCGCTGGCGATGCCGAGGATCGCGTCGCCAGGCCCGACCGGCCCCGGCAGCAGCCGGCCGCGCTCCGCCGCGCCGACCGCAAAGCCCGCGAGGTCGAAGTCGCCGCCATGGTACATGCCCGGCATCTCCGCCGTCTCGCCACCAACCAGGGCGCAGCCGGCCTGGCGGCAACCCTCGGCGACGCCGGCGATGACTTCCCGCGCCTGCGGCACCGACAGCTTGCCGGTGGCGAAATAATCGAGGAAGAACAACGGCTCGGCGCCCTGGACGATGAGGTCGTTGACGCACATCGCGACCAGGTCGATGCCGACGGTGCCGACAAGCCCGGTCTCGATCGCGATCCGCAGCTTGGTTCCGACTCCGTCGGTGGTCGAGACCAGCACCGGATCGACGAAGCCGGCGGCACGCAGGTCGAACAGCGCGCCGAAGCCGCCCAGCCCGCCGATCACGCCGGGCCGCGTCGTGGCGCGGGCTAGCGGCGCGATCGCCTCGACCAGCGCCTCGCCCGCGGAAATATCGACGCCGGCGGCGCGATAGGTCAGGCCGTTGCCCTCGGATGGTTCGGTCATGCGGCCTCGATGTGGTATGGCTCGGACCGGCGTGAACCGGCCCCTGAGATGGCGCGGACACAACCATGGCGTAGTTTTCCGTGCAACATCCGGTTCAGGCATGATGAAGTCTTATCCACACGCCGACCAAGACTTGGCTGACCAGGACCTGACCGACGACTTGCCGCCAGTGCGCCTGGCGCGCGTCTCGCCACCAGTGGGTCTGGCGCCGCACGCGACGCGCGGCCAGCGCATCGCGCTGCTGGCCGGCCTCGCCATCGCCGCCTGGCTGATGCTGCAGCTTTTCTCCTCGGTGCTGCTGCCGTTCGTCGCCGCCGCCGGGATCGCCTACGTGCTTGACCCGCCGACCACCTGGTTCGGCCGCCGCGGCATCTCGCGCGGCGTTGCCACGGCCCTGGTGATGCTCGGCTTCGTGGTGGCGATCCTGGTGTTCCTGCTGCTGCTCTATCCGCTGATCCTCGCCCAGATCGGCATCTTGATCGGCCGGGTGCCGCAATATGCCGGGCTGGTGCAGGCCTGGGCCTACCAGATGATCAGCCTGGCGCAAGAGCGCTTCGGCAGCGACGTCGTCGATGACAAGCTTCGGGAACTGGTCGGCGGCCAGGCCAGCGCCATGGTCGCCTTCATGATCCGCAACGTCGCCGGCGTGATCGGCGGCGGCTTCGCCCTGTTCAACGTGCTGACCCTGATGATCGTGACGCCGATCGTCGCAATCTACCTGCTGCGCGACTGGCCGCAGACCGTCGCCATGGTCGATGGCTGGCTGCCGCGCCGCTATGCCGGGGTGCTGCGGGCGCAGGCGCGCGAGGTTGACCGCATCCTGTCGGCCTGGGTGCGCGGCCAGGCGCTGTGCTGCCTGATCCTGGCGATCTACTACGCCGTCGCGCTGTCCGTGGTCGGGCTTGACCTCGGGCTGATCGTCGGGCTGACCGCGGGGGTGCTGTCGTTCATCCCCTATGTCGGCTCGGTCGTCGGCGGCGGCATGGCGCTCGGCCTAGCGCTGGCGCAGTTCCCGAACTGGCGCGGCGTGGTCACCGTGCTCGCTGTGCTGGTCGTAGGCCAAGTGCTGGAGGGCTACGTGATCTATCCGCGCATCCTGGGCGACCGGGTCGAGCTGTCGGCAGTGTGGGTGATGTTCGCCCTGTTCGCCGGCGCGGCGGCGTTCGGCTTCGTCGGCGTCATGCTGGCGGTGCCGATGGCGGCCACCATCGGCGTGCTGTGCCGATTCTGGCTGCGGCGCTATCTGGCCAGCCCGCTTTACCTCGACCCGCCGCCGCCCGACGAGGTTGCCGCGCGTTGAGCCTGTCAGCCAACCTTCCACGCCAGCTAGGCTTGCCTTTCCCGCATGAGCCGGACTTTTCCGCGACTGACTTCCTGGCGGCGCCAGCCAACGAGGCGGCGAGACGCTGGCTCGATAATCCCGAAAATTGGCCGTCCGGCCGGCTGGCGCTGTTCGGCGAGGCCGATGTCGGGAAAACTCATCTGCTGCAACTCTGGGCACGACGGCAGCGCGCCGCCCGCTTCCGGGGTCCGGCCCTGGCCGGCATGGCGCCGGCGATCGGCTGCCAAGGCGGCGTCACCATCGACGATGCCGACCTGGTCGCCGACGAGCCGGCGCTGCTGCACCTGATGAACGCCTGCGCCGAGGCCGGGGTGCCGGTTCTGCTGGCCGGCCGTGCGCCGCCCTCACGCTGGAAGGTGCGCCTGCCCGACCTCGCCAGCCGGCTGCGCGCCATCGCCGCCGTCGAGGTCGAGCCGCCGGACGACGAGTTGCTGCGCTGCCTGCTGGCCAAGCTGCTCGCCGACCGGCAACTGGCGGTGTCCCAGCCGGTCCAGGCCTTTCTGCTGGCCCGGCTGCCGCGCACCGCCGCGGCCCTGGTCGAAACCAGTTTTCGACTTGACAGGCTGGCTCTGGCCACCGGCGGCCGCGTCACGCTGCGTCTGGCGGCGCACGTGGTCGCCGGTTTCGATGACAAGGCCGAGGATGAAAGTTTGGTGTCGGTCGGAGATGGCGCCAAGCTGCTGTAATAATGCCGAAGGCAGGAAAGCATGGGCTCCGCCCAAACCCGCAAAGGGGCCGTCGCCCCTTTGAACCCCTCTACTTTCGGATGCGCCCCGCGGCGCTACACCGGCGGGGTTTGGGGCAGAGCCCCAAGCTTGCTGCCTTTCTGCCAGGAGCCGCCAATGACCCACCCAGAAATCGCCCCTACCCCCGACCGGTTCATCAACCGCGAGCTGTCTTGGCTGGACTTCAACCGCCGCGTCGTGGAGGAGGCCGAGAACGCGCGCCACCCGTTGCTGGAGAGGCTGCGCTTCGTCTCGATCTCGGCCTCCAACCTCGATGAATTCTACTCGGTGCGCGTCGCCGGGCTGATCGGCCAGGCCAAGGCCGGCATCATCGCGGCCTCCCCGGACGGGCGCACCCCAGCGCAGCAGCTGGTCGAGATCCGCGCCCGCGCCGAGGCGCTGCAGGCCGACCAGCAGCTCGCCTGGGCGGACCTTCGCCACCTGCTGGAAGCCGCAGGCATCGAGGTCTGCGCACGTGAGGCGCTGTCAGCCGAGGATGTCGCCTGGCTCGACCAGTGGTTCATGGAGCGGGTGTTCCCGGTGCTGACCCCGCTGGCAGTCGATCCGGCGCACCCGTTCCCGTTCATCCCCAACATGGGCTTGGTCGTGGCGCTGCTGCTGGCGCGTGAGGAGGATGGCAACGGCATGCGCGCGCTGATCCCGCTGCCAAGCCAGGTCGAGCGCTTCATCCGGCTGCCGGCCGGATCGTCGACCACCGCGCCGATCCGCTTCTTCATGCTGGAGGACCTCGTCGAATTATGCCTGCTCCGGTTGTTTCCGGGCTTTCGGGTGCTTGGCCACGGCATGTTCCGGCTGATCCGCGACACCGACGTGGAATTCGAGGAGGAGGCCGAGGACCTGGTGCGATCGTACGAGACCGCGTTGAAGCGGCGCCGGCGTGGGGTTGCCATCCACCTGGCGGTCGATGCCGCGATGCCACCCGACCTGCTGGAGCTGATCACCGACGAGACCGGCGCCGCTTCCGAGGAGGTCAGCATCCAGCACGGGCTGCAGGCGCTGGTCGATCTCAAACAGCTGATCGTCGATGACCGCCCCGACCTGCTTTTCCCCCCCTACACACCACGCTTTCCCGAACGCATCCGCGATTTCGGCGGCGACTGTTTTGCGGCGATTCGCGCCAAGGACATCGTGGTCCATCACCCGTTCGAGAGTTTCGACGTGGTGGTGCAGTTCCTGCGCCAGGCCGCCGGCGATCCGAGCGTGGTCGCGGTCAAACAGACCCTTTACCGCACATCGCGCGACAGCCCGATCGTCAAGGCGCTGATCGAGGCGGCCGAGGCGGGAAAATCAGTCACCGCCATGGTGGAACTGCGCGCGCGATTCGACGAGGAGGCCAACATCCGCCTCGCCCGCACCCTGGAGGCCGCCGGGGTGCAGGTCGTGTACGGCTTCGCCGAGCTGAAGACGCACGCCAAGATCTCGCTGGTGGTGCGACGCGAGGGCGCGGCCGTGCGTTCCTACGCGCATTTCGGCACCGGCAACTACCATCCGATCACCGCGCGCATCTACACCGACCTGTCGTTCTTCACCTGCGACCCGGACCTGACGCGCGACGCCGCCCGGCTGTTCAACTTCATGACCGGCTATGCGAGGCCGGAACGGATGGACGCGCTCGGCTTCAGCCCGCTGACCACCCGGACCATGCTCGTCGAACTGATTGACCGCGAGATTGCCGCCGCCCAGGCCGGCAAGCCTGCGGTGATCTGGCTGAAGATGAACTCGCTGGTCGACGAGGCGCTGATCGACCGGCTGTACGCCGCGTCGGCGGCGGGAGTGAAGGTCATCGCGGTGATCCGCGGCATCTGCTGCCTGCGGCCGGGCGTGCGCGGCCTATCGGAGAACATCAAGGTGAAGTCGATCGTCGGGCGTTTCCTCGAGCATTCCCGCATCTTCGCCTTCGGCAACGGCCATCGGCTGCCGTCACGCCATGCCCGCGTGTTCATCAGCTCGGCCGACTGGATGGCGCGCAACATGGACTGGCGGGTCGAGACGCTGGTGCCGGTGCTCAACCCAACCGTCCACGCGCAGGTGCTGGATCAGATCATGGTGGTCAACCTCAAGGACACGATGCAGTCGTGGGAGCTGGGCGCCGATGCCACCTGGCGCCGGGTCGCATCCGGCAACCGCCCGGTATCGGCGCATGACTACTTCATGACCAACCCGTCGCTGTCGGGCCGCGGCTCGGCGCTGCACGGGCCGATGGTCGCCTCGCCGATCGCGGTGCCCCGGCGTGGCGACCGGATGCTGCAGGACCGGGCGAGCCAGGATCGCGTGACCCAGGATCGGGTAAGCCAGGATTAAGCAGCCGGACAGGTCGAACAATGCCGTTCACGCCCTCCGCCGCCGCGCCGCGCTGCGCCGTGGTCGACCTCGGATCGAACTCTGTCCGCCTCGTCGTGTTCGAGGGCCGCAGCCGCAACCCGACCGCGATCTTCAACGAGAAAGCGGTGCTGCGGCTCGGCCGCGGCCTGGTCGCCACCGGCCGGCTCAACGAGGACGGCGTGGCCCAGGCGCTGACGGTGATGCAGCGCTACCACGCGGTGGCGTGCGCCATGGGCGCCGACCCAACCGAGGTGCTGGCGACCGCCGCGGTGCGCGAGGCGAGCAACGGTGCCGAGTTCGTCGCCGGCCTGCAGGCGCGCATGCCCGGCGTCGCGATCCGCATCCTGTCGGGCATCGAGGAGGCGGAGTATTCGGCGATGGGGCTGCTGTGCGGCATTCCCGGCGCCGACGGCATCCTGGCCGATATCGGCGGCGGCTCGTTGGAGGTCGTGCGGCTCGACCGCGGCGTCCGCGGAACATCGAAAACCCTGCCGCTCGGCATTATCAAGCTGGCCGAACGCTCGGGTGGCGATCCGGTGCGTGCGCGCGCCATCGCCGAGGCCGAGCTCGCCGCCGCGCCGTGGCTGGCAGGAGGCGCCGGGCGAGATCTGTATCTGGTCGGCGGCGCCTGGCGGGCGCTGGCGCGCATCCACATGGCGCAGACCGGCTACCCGCTTAACATGGTGCACCACTACACGATCGGCCGCGACGAGGCGCGCGACCTCGCCGGCGTCATCGCCGGCGCGACGAGGCGGGCGTTGGAGCGGTTGCCCGGGGTCGCGCGCCGGCGCATCGAGGACCTGCCGTTCGCCGCCATCACGCTGCGCCGGCTGCTGCGCGCGACCGGCGCCCGGCGCGTGGTGTTCAGCGCCAACGGGTTGCGGGAGGGCTGGTTCATGCAGCGCATGCCCGACGCCTTGCGCGCCGAGGACCCGCTGCTCGCCGCCGGCCGGGAATTCTCCGAACGCATGGGCCGCGACGCGACGCTGCCGCCGGCCTTGGTTGCCTGGACCGGGAAGCTGTTCCCGAACGAGGCCGCCGCCCAGCGCCGGCTGCGCCAGGGCACCTGCCTGATGTCCGACATCGGCAGCCACGACCACCCGGAGTTCCGCGCCGAACAATCGTTCCTGCGCGTGCTGCGCCAGCCCGGCGTCGGGCTCGACCACCACGAACGGGCGTTTCTCGCGCTGGCTATCGCGATGCGCTACGAGGCTGCCCCAGACGCCGACTTCCTGCGCCCGGCGCGCCTGCTGCTCGACCCGGCCGATGCCACCCGGGCCGAGATCGTCGGCACCGCCTTGCGCCTCGCCTACACGCTTTCGGCCGGCACGCCCGATCTGCTCGCCGGCACCGCCGTAGTGGTGCGAGGCTCGCAGCTGGTGCTTCGGTTGCGTGAGGGCACCGGCGTGTTCGCCGGCGAAAGCGTGCTGCGCCGGCTGGATCGGCTGGCGGCGCTGATGGGCCTGCAGATGATCACGGAAGTGGCGTCACAGGACGGGGCTACGCCGGTATCAGCCTGATCCGCTTGCCGTCCACGCCCAGTCCCATCCGACCCTGTTTCAGCGCCAGCGCATCGTTGCCGAACACCTCCCGCCGCCAGCCGTGCAGCGCCGGCAGGTCGGGCGCGTCCTCCGTCGCCAGCCGGTCGATGTCGTCGGAGCTGGCGAGCAGCTTTGGCGCCACGTTGTGCTCGTCGCATTTCGCCACCAGCAGCACCTTGAGCAGCGAAACCAAGGCCGGCGACGGACGCGGGCCATCTTTTGCACGTGGCGCCTCGGGTAGCTCATTTTCCGGCAGCCGCTTGGCGACGGCAATGGCCTCGATCAGCGAGGCGCCGGTGCGACCCTCGGCGAAGCCGCGCGTGATCCCCCGCGCGCGCGAAAGCTCCTCGGGCGTGGTCGGCGCGGTGGCGGCAAGCTCCAGCAGGGCCTCATCCTTCAGCAGCCGCTGGCGAGGGATGTTGACGCGCTGCGCCTCGCGCTCGCGCCAGGCGGCGATGGCGCGCAGCACGCCCAGGAACCGGCGGTTGTTGGTGCGTGGCTTCAAACGCTCCCACATCGTCTCCGGATCGGCGCGGTAGGTCGAAGGGTCAGCCAGCGCGTCCATCTCCTCGGCCACCCAGGCCAGCCGGCCATCGCGCGCCAGTCGCTCCGAAAGCTTTCGGTAGACGCCCCGCAGGTAGGTGACATCGGCGCTGGCGTACTGGACCTGCGCGGGGGACAGCGGCCGCGCCGACCAGTCGCTGAACCGGTGGGCCTTGTCGATTGCGCCGCCGGTCAAGGCCGAGACCAGCGCATCGTAGCCGACCTGGTCGCCGAAGCCCGCCACCATCGCCGCCACCTGGGTGTCGAACAGTGGCACCGGCACGGCGTCAAACTTGAGCACGAAGATCTCGATGTCCTGGCGGCAGGCATGGAACACCTTGGTCACCGCACGGTCCGCAAACAACCGCGCCAACGGCGCCAGGTCGATCCCCTCGGCCTGCGCATCGACCACCGCGACCTCGGTGTCGCTCGCCAGCTGCACGACGCACAACTCAGGGAAATAGGTCCGCTCGCGCATGAACTCGGTATCGACGGTGACGAATTCCTCCGCCGCCAGGCGGGTGCACAGCGCGTCGAGCGCTGCCGTGGTGGTGATGAATTGCGGCGGCGGAAAATCGGAGGACTTCGATCGGGACATGGCATTGGGTTTACACGCGGGCCTCCATTCACGAAAGCCGGCTCGCGCCTTGACTTGGATGGCGCCGCGAGGCTTGTCTCCGCGCATTCCGAAAAACCAGGAAACCGCCCGCCATGCACGCCTATCGGACCCACACCTGCGGCCAGCTCACCGCCGCCGACGCCGGCCAGACGGCGCGGCTGTCCGGCTGGGTGCACTCCAAGCGCGACCATGGTGGGCTGCTGTTCTTCGATGTCCGCGACCATTACGGCATCACCCAGTGCATCTTTCCCAACGGCTCCCCCAGTTTCGCGCTGGCTGAATCGCTGCGGCTGGAAAGCGTCGTCACGGTGACGGGAGAGGTCGTCCGGCGGGAAGGCGCCACGGTCAACCCGCGGCTGCCGACCGGCGAGATCGAGTTGCGCGTCACGGCCATGGAGGTCCAGTCGGCGGCGGACGTGCTGCCGATGCAGGTCGCCGGCGACGAGAGATACCCCGACGAGATCCGGCTGAAATACCGCTACATCGACCTGCGCCGCGACAAGGTCCACCGCAACATGATGCTGCGCGCCAACGTGATCGCCTCGATCCGCCGCCGCATGGTCGATCAGGGTTTTGTCGAATTCCAGACCCCGATCCTGACCGCCTCCTCGCCGGAGGGCGCGCGCGACTTCCTGGTGCCGGCGCGCAACCACCCCGGAAAATTCTACGCCCTGCCGCAGGCGCCGCAGCAATTCAAGCAGCTGGCCATGGTCGCGGGATTTGACCGCTACTTCCAGATCGCGCCGTGCTTTCGCGACGAGGCGTCGCGCGCCGACCGCTCGCCGGGCGAATTCTACCAGCTCGACTTCGAGATGAGCTTCGTCACCCAGGAGGACGTGTTTGCGACCATCGAGCCGGTGATCGCCGGCGTGTTCGAGGAATTCGCCGACCGCCGGGCGGTGACGAAGCCGCCGTTCCCACGCATCCCGTACGACCAGGCGATGCTCGAATTCGGTTCCGACAAGCCCGACCTGCGCAATCCCATCCGCATCACCGATGTCACCGCGCACTTCGCCGGATCGGGCTTCGGGCTGTTCGCCAAGATCGCCGCGTCAGGCGGCACGGTTCGCGCCATTCCCGCACACGGCGCCGGCGCCAACCCACGCAGCTTCTTCGACAAGCTCAACGAGTGGGCGCGCGCCGAGGGTGCCGGCGGCCTCGGCTACATCACCTTCGATGCCGAAGGACCCAAGGGCCCGATCGCGCGTAACCTGGAACCGGACCGCGCTTCGGCGATCCAGGACGCCTGCGGCCTCAAGCCCGGCGACGCGGTGTTCTTCGCCGCCGGGCCGAAGCTGACGGCGGCGAAGTTCTCCGGCCAGGTCCGCACCCGCCTCGGTCAGGAGCACGGCCTGATCACGGAAAAAGAATTCAGGTTCTGCTGGGTCACCGACTTTCCGATGTACGAGTACGACGAGGAAGCCAAGAAGATCGACTTCAGCCACAACCCGTTCTCCATGCCCCAGGGCGGCATGGAGGCGCTGAACAACCAGGATCCGCTGACCATCAAGGCGTTCCAATACGATATCGTCTGCAACGGCATCGAGCTGTCGTCGGGCGCCATCCGCAACCACCGTCCCGACATCATGATCCGCGCCTTCGAGATCGCCGGCTATCCGCAGTCGGAGGTCGAGGCGCGGTTCGGCGGCATGCTCAACGCCTTCCGCTATGGCGCGCCGCCGCATGGCGGCTCAGCCCCGGGGATCGACCGCATCGTCATGCTGCTGGCCGACGAGCCCAATATCCGTGAGGTCATCCTGTTTCCGCTCAACCAGCAGGGCGAGGATCTGATGATGAGCGCGCCGGCGCCGATCACCCCGGCGCGGCTCAAGGAACTGTCGCTCGCGCTTAGTTTGCCGGCGGCCAGGCCCTGACCGTGTGCCGCCGGGTGGCGCCGCCTTTGAGGCGTTCCCATGTCGATGGCAGCAACCGGAGAGCGAGCATGCGCCTTTTTGCCCTGACGGCAGCCCTGCTTCTACCGGTGTCCGGTTGGGCCGCGGCTCCGGCCCCTCCGGTGCTCGCCGCGCATCACGCGCTGTATGAGATGAAGCTCGATCTCGGCCATCGCGGCGACATCGTCGCCGCCTCCGGCAACATGGGCTACGAGGTGATCGACGCCTGCGAAGGATGGACCGTGCGCCAGCGGCTGCGGATGATGGTGACGGACAACGAGGACCACGACATCGAGATGGTCTCCGACTACTCGACCTACGAATCCAAGGATGGCCTGCGCTTCAGCTTCCACATGAAGCAGATGACCGAGGGCGCCATCACCAGCCAGACCGACGGCACCGCGCGTCTGACCCGCCGCGGCGGATCGGGCGAGGCGCATTACACCTCGCCCGAGGACGGCGTGAAGAAGCTGCCGGCGGGCACGCTGTTTCCGATGGCCCATACCGCGGCGGTGGTTGCGGCAGCCCGCGACGGCCGTCGGTTCCTGACCGCGCCGCTGTTCGACGGCACCGTCGATCAGGGCGCGCAGGACAGCTCGGTGGCGATCCTCGGCTGGCGCCACCCGGCGCCGAGCAAGTATCCCGGGCTCGCTTCGCTGCCCTCGACCCGGGTGCGGATCGCCTTCTTCGACCGCAAGCCGGAGGCGATCACGCCCGACTACCAGGTCGGCATGCGCTACTGGGAGAACGGCGTCGCCGACGACATGCAGATGGATTTCGGCGATTTCACGATGGATGCGCGGATGACCGAGTTCAAGCCGCTGCCGGCCAAGTGCCGCTGACCGCCGCATGGATGCCGATCTGAAGGCTTCGCCGAGCAAGGTCCCTGCGGTCACCTTGATCTTCTGGATCATCAAGATCGCGGCGACGACGCTTGGCGAGACCGGCGGCGACGCCCTCTCGATGACGGAAAACCTCGGCTATGCCGTCAGCACCGGCATTTTCGGCATCCTGTTCATCGTTCTGGTCGCGGCCCAGGTCCGGGCCAGGAGCTTCCACCCGGCGCTGTACTGGGCGGTGATCGTCGCCACCACGACCGTTGGCACGACGATGGCCGACTATGCCGACCGGTCGCTCGGCATCGGCTATCTCGGCGGCACGCTGATCCTGTTTGCCTGCCTGATGGCGGTGCTCGCCCTCTGGTGGTTTTCGCTGGGCTCGGTGTCGGTCAACCACATAAGCTCGCCCAGGGTCGAAATGTTCTACTGGGCGACGATCCTTTTCTCGAACACGCTGGGGACCGCGCTCGGCGACTATCTAGCCGACGGTGCCGGGCTCGGCTTCGAGGGCGGGGCGCTGGTGTTCGCGCTGGCGCTGGCGCTGGTCGCCGCGGCCTATTTCTTCACCGCGATGTCTCATGCCGTGCTGTTCTGGCTGGCCTTCATCCTGACCCGCCCGCTCGGCGCCACCGTCGGCGACCTGCTCGACAAGCCGGTCGCCGCCGGCGGCTTCAACCTGAGCCGCATCGCCGCCTCGGTGGTGCTCGCCTTGTTCATCGTCGCTATGGTGGCGTTCACCCAGCAACGGGCCGGACGGCATCCCGGCGGTCAGGAACAGGGTTCCTGACGTTCGACGCCGGCTGCGTGCGCCTAAGCCGCTACGCCCATCGCCTGGCGGGCGTTCTCGAGGTCATGCGCGGTCTGCAGGTGCATCCAGAATTCGGCGCTGACGCCAAACCGGCGCGCCAGCAGAATCGCGGGTTCGGCGGTGATCGCGCGATCACCGTTAAGGATCGAGGTGACACGATCGGGCGGCACGCCGAGATCGTGCGCCAGGCCGCGCGCCGACAGGCCGTGCGGAGCCAGGAATTCTTCGCGAAGCACCTCGCCCGGCGTGATGTTGGATAGAACCTCGCCGGTCGTCACGGCGGAAAAATCGGTTGTCGCCAGCTCGGCCCTGCGAACTGCGCTGCGCGTCATGATCGTCGCCCTCTGGACTCCCTCTACTTAAGTGATGCGCTCCGGGGCGCTACCCCGGCGGGGTTTGGGGCGTAGCAGGCAAAGGTTCCGACTGGCCGCCTTCGGCCAGTTGGAAGGCCTGCGGAGGGAGAGCCCCATGCTGCTTTCTTGCAACGGTCAATGCTTGCGGCGTCTGATACTAGGCTCGCCGGGTTGCAAAGAAATCTCGCAGCAGCGCCGCGCACTCGCTCTCCCGCACACCGCCGACAACGTCGAAAACATGGTGGCACGACGCGGCGTGCAGCACCCGCGCGCCGTGCTCGACGCCGCCGCCCTTGGGGTCGTAGGCGCCGAACACCAGCCGTCTTATGCGGAACAGGCTGGCCGCCTGGGCACACATCGGGCAGGGCTCCAAGGTCACCACGAGGTCGCAGCCGGTCAGCCACTTGGCGCCGAGACGGGCGGCGGCGGCGCGCAAGGCCAGCATTTCGGCATGGGCGCCGGCGTCGCGTCGGAATTCGACTTCGTTGCCGGCTTCGGCCAGGATGACGCCGTCCGGCCCGACCACGACGGCGCCGACCGGCACCTCGCCACGGCGCGCGGCCGCCTGCGCCTGGTCGATCGCCGCCTGCATCGCGCGCGCCTGGGAGGTCGGGTCCATGGGTTGTTCTTGCCCCGGCCCGAGGTTGCGGTCTAGCAAGCGCCATGAACACCCTGAAGAAGCGCCCGCTCGTCGGCGTCACGCTGGATAGCGAACCACCCGGCGGCTACTCCAAATATCCCTGGTACGCGCTGCGGCAGAACTACGCCGATGCCGTGGCGGCGGCCGGCGGACTGCCGATGGCGCTGCCGCACGCCGCCGCCCTGGCCGACGACTACCTCGACGCGATCGACGCGCTGGTGGTCACCGGCGGTGCCTTCGACGTCGATCCGGCGCTGTACGGCGGCGGCGCGCGCCACGCCACCGTGACCCTCAAACCTGGGCGCACAGAGGCCGAACTAGCCCTGATCCAGGCAGCCTTGGCGCGCGACATGCCGGTGCTCGGCATCTGCGGCGGCCAGCAGCTGCTGGCGGGGGCGCTCGGCGGCAGCCTGATCCAGCATATCACCGACGCGGTAGCGAACGCGTTGGAGCACGAGCAGCCCAACCCGCGCCACGAGCCCGGCCACGAGGTCGCGGTGCTGCCCGGCACCCTGCTGTCACGTATCGTCGGCACGGCCACCATGCGGGTGAACTCGGCGCACCACCAGGCGGTGCTCTCCGCCGGGCGCGGCGCGGTCAACGCAACCGCGCCCGACGGCGTGATCGAGGGCGTCGAGAGCAACGGCCACCGCTTCTGCCTCGGCGTGCAGTGGCACCCCGAATACGGCATCGACGCCGGCGACCGGCGCATCTTCGACGCCCTGGTCGCAGCGGCCCGATGAGCGAGGCGAACGAACCGGCGGCGCCGCGCGGCGAGCGCATCGCCAAGTGGCTGGCCCGCGCCGGCGTCGCCAGCCGGCGCGACGCGGAGAAGCTGCTGACCGAGGGCCGCGTGCGGATCAACAACGCGGTCATCACCCACCCGGCCAGCTTCGTGCAGCCGGGTGACCTGGTGACGGTGAACAAGAAGCTGGTCGATCCGCCGGCGCGCACGAGGGTGTGGCGCTACCACAAGCCGGACGGGCTGGTGACTACCCATCGCGACCCCGAGGACCGGCCGACGGTGTTCTCCAAGTTGCCGCCCGAGCTGCCGCGCGTGGTCAGCGTCGGCCGCCTCGACCTCGCCAGCGAGGGGCTGCTGCTGCTGACCAACGACGGCGGCGTGGCGCGCGCGCTGGAACTGCCCTCGACCGGCTGGATACGGCGCTACCGGGTGCGGGTGCGTGGCCATGTCGATCCCGCCGCATTGGCTAGCTTGGCCGCCGGCGTGGTGGTCGAGGGCACGCGCTATGGCCCGATCGAGGCCGGGCTCGACAGCCGCAAGGGCGAGAACGCCTGGCTGACGGTGGCGTTGCGCGAGGGCCGCAACCGCGAAATCCGTCGGGTGATGAACCATCTTGGCCTTGAGGTCAGCCGGTTGATCCGCATCGCCTACGGTCCGTTCCTGCTGGCGACTCTGCCGCGTGGGATGGTCGAGGAGATTCCCGCCAAGATCCTTCGCGAGCAGCTACCCGGCGACGCCGGCGATGGCGGGTCGGCGCCGAAGCGCCAAAAACGCTAGCAGCCGGATGCGGATCATCGCCGGCGCCTGGCGTGGCCGCGTCCTTACCGCGCCAACCGGGCAGGGCACCCGCCCGACCGCGGACCGGGTGCGCCAGGCGCTGTTCGACATGCTCCTGCACGCGCCCTGGTGTGGCCGTGCGCGAATCGAGGGCGCCCGGGTACTGGATGGTTTCGCGGGCACCGGCGCGCTCGGCCTGGAGGCGCTGTCACGCGGTGCCGCGGCGGCCGTCTTCTTCGAGACGCACCCGGCGGCCAAGGCCGCGTTGCGGGCCAACATCGCCCTTTGCCGGGCCACCGCGCAATGCACGGTGCTCGGCGACATCCGCACGGCACCGCCTGGAAAACCCTGCGGACTGGTGTTCCTCGACCCACCCTATGGCCAGGACCTGCTGGTGCCGGCGATGGCGCGGCTGCGCGGGATGGGCTGGCTGGCGCCCGACGCCATCGTGGTCGCCGAGATCGGCTGCGACGAGGCGCTGGATCCCGCGATCCTGGCCGGTGCCGAGCCGTTGGCCGAGCGCGTGCACGGCGCCGCGCGGCTGCTGATCTTCGCGGCCTAGACCGGTCCCCGCGGCGCTGCTTTGATGGCGGTAACAAAATGGGGAAACACGATGTCAGGCAACGCGGCACGCCGGCTCGAAGGCAAAGTGGGCATAGTCACCGGCGCCGGGTCGCGCGCCGACGGCATTGGCAACGGCCGTGCCACCGCCATCACCCTGGCCCGCCAAGGCGCGCGCCTGACTTTGGTTGATCTGAACGCCGAGTGGGTCGAGCGCACCGCGACGATGGTGCGGGGTGAGGGCGGCGAGTGCCAGGTGGTGCTCGGCAACGTCACCAACGCCGCCGACTGCGCGCGGATCGTCGCGGAAACGACGGCAAAGTTTGGCCAGGTCGATATCCTGGTCAACAATGTCGGCATCTCCGGTCCGCGCGGCAACGCGGTCGAGGTCGATCCCGACGAGTGGGACGCGGCGATGCAGGTCAACGTCAAGTCGATGATGCTGATGGCCAAATACGCCATTCCAGAAATGCGCAGGCAGGGCGCCGGCGCGATCGTCAACATCGCCTCCTACGCCGGGCTGTTCGGCGGCCATCCGGGCTTGCTCTATCCGACCTCGAAGGGCGCCGTGGTCAACCTGACCCGGGCGATGGCGGCGCACCATGCCGGCGAGGGCATCCGGGTCAACGCCATCGCGCCGGGCATGGTCTACACCCCGATGGTCTATGCCGCCGGCATGAGCGATGACATCCGCGAGGCGCGCAAGAACCGCTCGCTGCTGAAGGTCGAGGGCACCGGCTGGGACATCGCCAACGGCGTGCTTTACCTGGTCAGCGAGGAAGCGCGCTGGGTCACCGGCATCATCCTGCCGATCGACGCCGGCGCGTCCGCGGCCCCCTCGGCGTCGCCGACCTATCCGGGACAGAACTCGGCCGAGAACATCATGCGCTGAAATCTGGCGTTATCTTCGGCCGAACAATTTCTCGATCTCGGCGCGGGAGAATTTCAGGAAGGTGGGGCGTCCGTGGCTGCACGTGGCGGCGCGCGGCGTCGCCTCCATCGCGCGCAGCAACGCGTCCATCTCGGCCTGCGCCAGCCGCCGCCCGGCCCGGATCGAGCCGTGGCAGGCTAGCCGCGCGGTGACGGCGTCAAGCCGCGCGGCCAGCGCCACCGCCTCGTCCATCTCGGCGTATTCGTCGGCGAGGTCGCGCAGCAGCGGCCCCGGATCGGGCGCGCCGAGCGCCGCCGGCAGGGCGCGAACCAGAACGGCGCCCGGACCGAAGCCCTCGATTTCGAGACCGAGCGTCAATAGCTCGTCCGTGTGAGCGAGCAGCCGTGCGGCGTCGGCCTGCGGCAGATCGACCACCGAGGGCGTCAGGCTGGCCTGCGAGCGCACGCCGCCGGCCAGCATCTGGTCGCGGATCGCCTCCTGCGTCAGCCGCTCATGCGCCGCGTGCTGGTCGACCAGCACCAGCCCGCCATCGGCTGCCACCGCCAGTATGTAGGTGTCGAGCACCTGGGCGATCGCGGCGCCGAGGGGGTAGTCCGGGTGCGGTTGGGCTTGTGGCAACGCGCGGGCACTCGGCGCGCCGGCGATCGCCAGCTGGTGCTCGGCCATGCCCGGCAGCGGCGGCAGCCGCCAGGAGGCGGGTGGCTGTCGTGACTGCATCAGCTGCATCGGTGGCCGGTGCGGCATCGGATACACGGACGACGGCACGGCGCTGCCGGCGCCGCCCGCCAGGGCCGCGCGCAGGCCGCCGATGACCAGCGAGCGCAGCGCGCCGGCATCGCGGAAGCGCAATTCGGTCTTGGCCGGATGGACGTTGACGTCGAGTTCTTCCGCATCGAGGTCGATATACAGCGCCACCACCGGGAACCGCCCGGCGGCGATCACGTCGCGGTAGGCGACGCGGATCGCGGTGCGCAGCACCGGATCGACCACCGGCCTGCCGTTTACCACCATCGCCTGGCCGGCGCCGGTGGCGCGGGTCACGCTGGGGGCGGCGATCCAGCCGGCCAGGCGTATCGTCCCACCGGCGGCTGTCATTCGCGAGGCATCGACCGCGACCAGCGCGGCGGCTTCGACCGGCCCGAGGAGCGCCCGGATGCGGCTGGCGCGGTCCTGCCGTGGCAGATCGAAAACAATCCGGGAGTCGCTTTCCAGCCGGAAGGCGATGCCGGGGGCGGCGAAGGCCAGCCGGCGGACGGCGTCCTCGGCGTGGTCGGCCTCGGTCCGCGCCGGCTTGAGGAACTTCCGGCGGGCCGGGGTGGCGAAGAACAGATCCCGCACCACGACGCGCGTGCCGGGCCCGCCGGCCGCCGGCGACACCGCCGAGACCTGGCCGCCCTCGACGGTGATCGCGCTGGCGTGGGCGGCATCCGCGGTGCGCGAGACGATCGACAGCCGCGCGGCGGCGCCGATCGAGGGCAGCGCCTCGCCGCGAAAGCCCAAGGTCGCGATCCGCACCAGCTGATCGTCGGCCAGCTTGGAGGTCGCGTGGCGCCGCACCGCCAGCGCCAGCCCGGTTGCGTCCATGCCGCAACCGTCATCGCCGACCTCGATGCGGTCGATGCCGCCGCCGGCGAGCGACACCACGATGCGGCCGGCGCCGGCGTCGATCGCGTTCTCGACCAGCTCCTTGACCGCGGCGGCCGGACGCTCGATCACCTCGCCGGCGGCGATGCGGTTGACCGTCGCCTCCGACAGCAGCCGGATCACGGCCCTGGCGACGATTGGGGGTTCAGAATCCATTGCCGCCCAGCCTAGCGCGAAAACGCCGGTGCCGGGTTAAAACCCGGCGCCGGGTTAGAACGACGAGAAGGCCGATCAGAAAATGTCGAGCACGCGCTGGAAGGTGCTCTTGCCGCCGCTCTGGATCACCGGCGTGGTGCCGGCATTCGGCGCCTGGCCAAGGGCCGCGTTGTTGCGCAGCCGCGCCGCCTCGCCGGTGGCGTCGATCTGGGTGCCGCCCGACGCCGGGGCCGAGTTGCGCCAGAACATCAGCCGGTCGCTGAAGCTGCGGCCGGGATTGTCGAGCTGGCCCTCCTGGTCGATCTGGTTGCGGATGTTGGCCGATACCGGCGCGCCGGTCTGCGCCAGCAGCGCCGTCTGGCCGGGCGTCACCTCGGTGTTCTGCGTCGTAAGCGCCGCTTCCGGCGACAGCGCGGCCTCGGCGGCGGCCCGCTCCGAGCGTTCCTGCGGCCGCGGCGCTCCCGGTCGCGGCGGACGCAGGCTGAACTGCGGCGGCATCGACAGCGGCGCGCGGGTGGTGACGGAGAACTCGTCCGGCGCGTCGCGGGTGAAGCCGAAGCTCCGGGTCAGGCTGTCCGTGCTGCATCCGGCTAGCAGACCCAGTCCGGTTGCCGCCACGACGCGCAAGACGGGCTTCATGCGACGGGACGCAGGCGAGGAAATGACGATCATGGTCGCTTCAATAACCTTGCAAGGGGGCGCTCGCAAGGTTGATCGCGAGCCAACCGTGAAGGCCCGGGCCGCCTCAGGCGCCGGCCAGGCGATCGCGGCCAGGCTGGCCATTGATCTGGCTGTCGAGCAGCAGGGCGACGACGCCGCAGACGATCGCCGCGTCGGCGACATTGAACACGTACCACGACCAGCCCCAGGCATGGGCGTGCAGGAAATCGACCACCGCGCCGAAGCGCAGCCGGTCGATGACGTTGCCGACCGCGCCGCCGGCGATGGCGCCGATGGCCACCGCCATCAGCCGGCTCTCCGCCCGCCGCAGCCAGAAACCGAGCGCCACCACGACCGCCAGCGCGACGACGGCGAGCACGACATGGCCCCAGCTGCCGAAGCCGTTGAACAGCCCGAAGGTGACGCCGCGATTCCACACCATGGTCAGGCTGAACACCGGCAGGAGGTCGATGCGGCCGAGGTCCGGCAGCCTCAGCACGTTGAGGATCCAGTATTTGCTGGCCTGGTCGGCGGCGAGCACGATCGCCGCCGCCAGCAGGCCAAGCCCGAACCGTCGGTTCAAGCGGCCGCCTCGCAGACCAACCCGGACTCCACCGCGTCGGCGCAGCGCAGGCAGAGGGTCGGGTGCATGGCGACGCTGCCGACCTCTTCCAGCACTTTCCAACAACGGGCGCATTTTTCGCCGAGAGCTGGCGTCACGGACACGAAGGGTCGGCCGAGGGCCGGATCCAGCGCCACGGAAGAAACAATCGCGATCTCCGCCCATGCCTCTCGATCGAGAAGATTGTCCTCACCCGACATCAGCGGCAGCGAAACAGCCGCTTGCAACGACGACTTGATTCGGCCCTCGCCGCGCTCGGTCTCGATCGCTGTGGTGATGCGCCGGCGCACGGCGCGGATCGCCTCCCATTTCACCGCCAACTCCTCGTCGCGCCAATCCGCCGGCAACTCCGGAAACAATTCCAGATGCACGGAGCTGTCCTCGCCGAACCGCGCGCCCCAGGCCTCCTCGGCGGTGAAGCACAGCACCGGCGCCAGCCAGATCGTCAGGCAGCGATGCAGGTGATCCAGCACGGTGCGCGCCGCCCGCCGCCGCAGGCTGTCCGGCCGGTCGCAATAGACCGCGTCCTTGCGCACGTCGAAATAGAACGCCGACAGGTCGCCCGAGCAGAAATTATGGATGTCGGAATAGACCCCGGTCCAGTCGTAGCTCGCGGTCGCCGCCCGGATGCGGGCGTCGAGCTCGGTCAGCCGGTGCAGCACCCAGCGTTCCAGTTCCGGCATCCGCTCGACCGGCACGCGCTCGGCCTCCGAGAAACCGTCCAGGCTGCCCAGCAGCCATCGCAGCGTGTTGCGTAGCCGCCGGTACAGCTCACCCTGCTGCTTGAGGATTTCCGGCCCGATGCGAAGATCCTCGCTGGTATCGGACGACATCACCCACAG
>JANXRT010000373.1 GCA_025356735.1 Acetobacteraceae bacterium
CCGATCGCCAGCAGCTTGCGCCGGAACCATACCGCGCCCGGCTCCGCGTCCGACACCCCGCCCCAGAAAATCTCGACGTTCCAGGCCGGCAGCGTCAGCGGCGGCGCCAGCACGACAAGGTCGAAGCCCCGCACCAATTCCCCCGCCAGCCGCCGCGGCAGGTGGCCGATCATGTCGGTGCGCTCGACGATGCGCGGCACCAGGTGGAAATCCGAAACCGTCACCGCCACCCGGCGGCGCAGGCCGAGCTTGGCCAACGCGGTATCCACCACGCCACGATCGTCGGCGGCCAAGGTCACCAGTACATGCGGCACGGCGACATAGCCCTCCAACGTGAAATCCCCCGCTGGCCCGAGCTGCGGGTGATCGCGGCGCGCTACGCAAACGTAGCCGTCGGTGTACATCGGCTGCCGGCGGATGCGCTTGGGCACGTTCCGAAACGAGCCGATCAGCAAATCAATCTCACCGCGATCCACCAGGTCGAACGCGTCGCGCTTGTCGAGCGCCAGCAGCCGAATGTCGATGCCCGGCGCCTCGCGCGACAGCTGCTCTAGGAAGCTCGGTAGCACCAGCGTTCCGGGATGGTCGCCGGTGGCGATTCGGAACACCGCGCGCGCCAGGGCGGGATCGAACCCGGCCTCGGCGTCGAAGACGTGCCGCACCTGCGCCAGGATCTCGGTGACGAGGGGAAACAGCGCCACCGCCTTGGCGGTCGTGCGCATCGGCTTGCCGGGCACGCGGACCAGCAGCTCGTCCTTGAAGATCAGCCGCAGCCGCGACAACGCGGCGCTCATCGCCGGCTGCCCCAGCCCGACGCGCTGGCCACCACGCGTCACGCTGCGTTCCGCCATCAGCGCCTCGAACGCGACCAGCAGGTTAAGGTCGATCGCCGCCAGGTTCATTGATTTCTCCGATGTTGTAGATTTTTAATATCGATTTGAATGATGCCGAAATAGAAGCCATGTTGCAACCAACGGACATCCCGCCCGTCCTTGGATGGAGACCCCGAATGGCAACCACCTGCAACGACCTCGCCCTGCCGGCACACCCGGCCCAGCCCGACTTCTGGGCTCAGACCCTGAGCACGCTCAACACCTGGCGTCAGCGCTACAACAGCCGCGCCGAACTCGCGATGTGGCAGGAGCGTGACCTGCACGACGCCGGCATCACCGCTTACGATCTTCAGTCGGAACTCAGAAAGCCGTTCTGGCGCGCCTGATCTCGCCTCGCGCAACCTCCGGCCGCCCGGCCCCTTATGCCAGGGTAGGGCTGACCGGAGGATGATGCATGGATTTCGCGATCGGCTGCTCGCTCGCCTACCAGGTCGACGCGTTGACCCCCTTCGTGTTCAACCTGGAAGCCGCGGTCTTCGCCCGCCAGAAGCTGCGTAGCGAAAGTCTGGTGACAACCCCCGACCTTGGTGAGCCCGACCGCTTCACCGCACCCGAAAGCGGCAACCGCTATACCCGTTTCCTGGTCCCCGCCGGCGGGTTCCGCATTGAATACCGCGCCGAGCTGTCGCTCGATCCGCTGGCCGTCGATCCGCGGTCGGTCACCGAAATGGCGGCGGGCTCGATCCCGATCGACGTGCTGCCCTACCTCAACGCCAGCCGCTACTGCCAGTCCGACCGGCTCGCGCGCTTCGCCAACCGCCAGTTCGGCAACGAGCCCGCCGGCCATCAGCGCGCCACCGCGATCTGCAACTGGATCCGTGACAACGTCGATTACGAGAGCGGCACCACCGACGTGCTGACCAGCGCCTACGACACATTGGGCGACCGGGCCGGCGTCTGCCGTGATTTTGCCCACCTCGCCATCACGCTTTGCCGCGCCGTCGGCATCCCCGCTCGCTACATCAGCGCCTATGCCTGGCGCCTGCAGCCGCCCGACTTCCACGCCGTGTTCGAGGCCTACCTGGCCGGGCCCGGTGGCGGCGCCTGGTACCTGTTCGACCCGACCCGGATGGCCGCGCTCGATGGCCTGGTGCGGATCGGCGCCGGGCGGGATGCCGCGGACGTCGCGTTCTGCTCGATCTTCGGCCAGGCGGAATCCCAGCCGCCAATGGTCTGGATCACCGGACCGCAACCGGGTCCGGTGCTGACCGTTCAGGCCGTCAGCACCCAGGCGCCGTAAGCCCCCGCATGGCCAGACCGGAAAGATTCTGCTTCAACGGTCGCGAAACCGTCGGAGATCACCTGAATGCCCAGCCGAAACGTAGCCGTTCTCGTCGGCAGCCTTCGCGCCGCCTCCTATAACCGCACCATGGCGCATGTGCTCGCCGCCATCGCACCCGACACGCTCAAGCTGTCGATCATCGAGATCGGCGCACTGGTGCCGTTCAACCAGGATTTCGAATCCGGCACCACGCCCGCCGAATACCTGACGTTCCGCCAGACGGTGAAAGCCGCCGACGCGGTGCTGTTCCTGACGCCCGAATACAACCGCTCGATCCCCGGCGTGCTGAAGAACGCGATCGACGTCGGCTCACGCCCCTACGGCCAGAGCGTGTTCAAGGGCAAGCCGGCGGCGGTGATGAGCGTTAGCCTCGGCGCCACCGGCGGCTTCGGCGCCAACCACCATCTGCGCCAGGTGCTGAGCTACCTCGACATGCCGACCCTGGCCCAGCCGGAAGCCTATATCGGCGGCGCCGCCGGCCTGTTCGACGAGGTTGGCAACCTTAAAAATGATGCCACGAAAATCTTCGTAACCGATTTCATGAAGGCGTTCGCGGGGTGGGTCGAGAAGATTGCCGGAAGCAACCAGTAAGCATGGGGCTCTGCCCCATACCCCGCCGGGGTAGCGCCCCGGGGCGCATTCTTTAGGCTTATTACTTGGGAGAACGACATGGCTAAGACACCGTCCAGCACCGCGCGTGACCGCGTTCGCGACACCGTCCCCAAGCTGATTGAACTCACCGACAACGTGCTGTTCGGCGATGTCTGGGAACGGCCCGGCCTGTCCAAGCGCGACCGCAGCCTGATCGTCTGCGCCACGCTGATCGCCACCTACCGGCCGGAACAGCTGCGCGGCCACCTCGAACGCGCCCTCATCAACGGCGTCACCAAGGACGAGATCAGCGAGATGATCACCCATCTCGCCTTCTACGGCGGTTGGCCGGCGGCAATGAGCGCCGCCAACATCGCGCGTGAGGTGTTCGAGCAGAACCCTTAGGAACCCGCCTTTGTCCATGACCAGGAACCTGCCGCGCTCCGTCACGCTGGCGGGCGCCTCCAACCTGCGCGACATCGGCGGCTGGCCAACCGGCGACGGCAGCCGGGTGCGTTTCGGCCTAGTTTATCGCTCGGCGGCTCTGTCCATGCTGACGGAGGCCGACCTTGGCGTGCTGCGCCCGCTCGGCATCCGCCACGTGGTCGATCTGCGCGGTGGGCGCGAGGCGGAGGCGGCGCCCTCGTTGCTCGATGGGCTGGACGTCACCCGGCACGCCCTGTCGATCGAACCCTCGATCGGCGCCTCGCTGCGCGACCTGCGCGCCACCAGCCAGTACACCGGCGAGAACGTCATGGCGCTGCTCGGCCGCGCCTATGTCGCCTATGCCATGGACTGGTCGCATCGCTACCGCGACCTTTTCTCTCTTCTGCTGCAACCCGGCGGCTGCCCGCTGCTGTTTCATTGCTCCGCCGGCAAGGACCGCACCGGCTTCGGCACCGCGCTGCTGCTGCGAACCTTGGGCGTACCCCTCGAACAGGTCCGTTTGGACTACCTCGCGACCAATTCGCTATGGCAAAGCGACCCGACGCTCGCCGCCGAGCTGCCGCCCGATGTCGCGGCGGTGATGCTCCGCGCCCACCCCGAATGGCTCGATGCCGCCTTCGCCGCCATCGATGCGGCGTTCGGCACTCTGGAAACCTACCTTGAACGGCGCATCGGCCTCGACGCCGAGGCGCGGCGCCGCCTGCGGCGATTGCTGGTGGAGCCTGACGCGCCGCCTGCCACGCCGCCGTGATGCGACCAAAGTCGTCCTTGCACGTTCGGCACGCTGCAGAGTTCAAACCGCTCCCATCGACGGATATCGACGCATGAAACGTTTTACACTCGCGGCCCTGGCGATCGGCGCCACGCTGGCTACGGGCTTGGCCTGGGCTCAGGCTGTCAGTCAGTCCGATCGAACGTTCCTGCAGGACCAGGCGCAGGGGACCAGCTACGAGCTGGCCATCGCCAGGCTGGCCGGGCGACAGGCGACGGCCACCGACATCAAGCGTTATGCCGGGATCATCGCGGCCGACCACGAGACGCTGAACCGCCATCTCGCCAGGCTGGCGCACAGCAAGAGCGTCGAGCTGCCCGCATCCATGACGGACAAGCAGCAGGCTGAGCTGTCCAGGCTCCAGGGGCTTAGCGGCAAGGAATTCGACCACGCCTACGTGGCGGAGACCAATCGGATCAACAAGGACGACAAGGAGCAGGATCAGCACGAGCTGAGCCAGACCACGGACCCGGCCATGAAGTCGTTCGTCCAGGCGTTGCGGAAGACGGACGCGAAGCATTTTGCGATGGGCAAGAAGCTAAAGGACAGCTGACGGATTTCTCGGAGTGAACGGGTTGGCTACCCCGACACAAGCCCGGTAGCCCCGATCGCCGCACAGGCGGCAAGCACCAGCAGCGGGTGCAGCCTGGCGTGCAGGAACAACAGCGTCGCCGCCGCCGACAGCAGGAACGTTGGCAAGGTTGCCGAGGTAGTGCGGGCCAGAAGGGTGGCGCCGGCGCCGATCAGCCCGACCGTCACCGGCGTGATGCCGGTCTGCACAATGCGGCGCCAGTTGGCGTCGCGGAACCGGAACCAGACCGACGACACCGCGAGCGTCAGCGCGCACGATGGAAACGTCATGCCGGCCGTCGCGACCAGCGCGCCGGGCAGGCCCGCGACCTGCCAGCCGATTAGCGTCGAGATCAGCATGTTCGGGCCGGGTGCCGCCTGCGCGATGGCGTAAAGGGACGCGAACTCGCGCGCCGTCATCCAGTGCTGCACCTGCACGACCTGGCGCTGCATCTCCGGCAGGATCGAGTTGCCGCCGCCGAATGCGAGCAACGAGAGTTGGCTGTAGATGCCGACGAGATCGATCAAGCGTTCGTTCATGATCTGGCGTTCACGCCTCCGCTCGCCACAAGATCAAAATGGAGATCGGCCCGCCGATGCCGACCACCGCCAGCAGCGGCAGGCGCAGCAGCCCGGCGCAGACGAACACCGCGGCCGCGATCGCCAGCGCGAACGGCCGGCGGCCGAGCGAGGCGGCGATCTTCAGCGCGGTTGCGATCACCATCGCCGCGGCACCGGCGGCGAGCCCGGTCAGCGCGTGCTGCACCAGGGCATTCTGGCCGATCGCGGCGTACAGCACGCCAAGCCCGATGATGATCGCCATCGGCGCGAACATCAGCCCGGCGAAGCAGGCCAGCGCGCCGAGCATGCCGTGGAAGCGGTAGCCAAGCGCCACCGACAGGTTGATCACGTTCGGTCCCGGCAGGAACTGCGCGAAGGCGATCAGGTCGTTGAACTCCGCCGCCGTCAGCCATTTCCGGCTTTCGACGATCATCCGCCGCGCCCACGGCAGCACGCCGCCGAAACCGTAGGTTCCGACCGACAGGAAGCCCAGAAACAGTTCGAGGCGGGATGGGCTGCGTGGGAGCGTCACTGCGTCAGAACTCTTGCGCGGCGGCGACGTGGCGAGAAACATCCTCGGCGAGCAGCAGGCGGTCGG
>JANXRT010000530.1 GCA_025356735.1 Acetobacteraceae bacterium
CACCCACGACACCAAGCGCGGCGAGGACACCCGCGCGAGGCTCGCCGTGCTGTCGGAGATGCCCGAGGAGTGGGCGCGCCAGGTGCAGGCCTGGAGCCGCATCCTGCGGGCGCGCCGCGGCGACGTCGAGGGCACGGCGCCGCCGGACCGCAACGACGAGTATCTGCTTTACCAGCTGCTGGTCGGCACCTGGCCGGCGGAGCTGACCGGCATCGGCACGCCGGCGCCCGAAGCGCTTGCCGCCTATGCCGAACGCGTCAAGGCGGCGATGACGAAATCGATGCGCGAGGCGAAGGTCCACTCCACCTGGGCGGCGCCGGACGCCGCCTATGAGGATGCCATGCTCGGCTTCATCGATGCGGCCCTGGATCCGCTCGGTTCGGACGCATTCCTGGGCAGCTTCCTGCCGTTCCAGGAGAACGTCGCGAAGCTCGGCGTGCAGAACAGCCTGGTGCAGACCGTGCTGAAGCTGACGCTGCCGGGCGTGCCCGACATCTATCAGGGTTCCGAACTGTGGGACCTCAGCCTGGTCGATCCCGACAACCGCCGCCCGGTCGATTATCAGGCCCGGGCGTCGCTGCTGGAGGAAATCCAGGCGGGCGAGGGCCAGGACCCCGGTGCCATGTCCAGGCGCCTGACGGAATGGCAGGACGGTTCCATCAAGCTGGCCTGCACCGCCGCCATCCTTGACCTGCGCGCCCGCCTTCCAAATTTGTTCGATCAAGGCGGCTACGACGCCGTGACGGTTGAGGGCTCATCTGCCGATCCGTTCTGCGCCTTCGTCCGCGCTCATCTCGGCCAGGCGATGGTTGTCGTCGCGCGGCGCTTTCCGACCCGTGACGTCATGCAGAGCCCGGAGGATGCCACGATTCAGCTTCCGAAAGTCCAGGGCGGCGTCTGGCGAGATGCGTTGACTGGGCAGGAAGTCGAGGGCGACGGGAAGCTGGAGCTGGCACGCCTACTGCGGGACCTGCCGGCGGCCGTGCTGGTCGGTAAGCTCGACGAAATAAGATCCTAGAACCTGATAGCGAATCTGCAAGGCTGACGGAACAGGCTGTTGGCATTGCGCCATGGGAAGCGGCGCTGGTTCAGGAGACCAGCGCCCTCCTCACTTCAGAACCTACTTCGACCCGGAAGCAGCTTCTATGCGCCGGGTATGCTGCTGCAGGCTGGGAAGCGTTTTAGCGGCAAAGGCTTTCATGCCCGGGTCGGTCCCCTGATCGGCCTCGGTTTGAAACATCATTACGCTGTTGTGATGGTCCGAGACCTGGCCGGTGAGGTATAGGTCATTGAAAGCCTTGCCACTCACCTGCTGCAGAGCCGCGAGAGTGGCTTTATGCGCGTCGTCGGGCTGCAGTGGCAGGACCATGCCGCGGGCCTTGGCCAGCCGCGTCAATTCCATGTTGACCTTGGTATGCTCGTCGACCATCTGCTGGCCGATCGCCTTGGCCTGACCGGTGCCGTGGCTCATTGCCAGCCGCCCGGCCTGGACTTCCGCGAGCCCGCTGGTCGCGGCCGTCCGCGCGAAATCCGCATCGGCGAGCGGCATCGTGCCAACCGGACTGGAGGCGATGCCCTGTGCGAAGGCCATAGCGGGACATAGTGCCATTGCCAGAGCGATGGCGGGGATTGTCTTCATTCGCTGTCTCCTGAGTATCGGGTGAAGTCGGCTGTCACCTGCAAGCCCGATCACCCGGGGCTGGGCCTGTGGTCCGATGTCGGATGGCTGTTGAAGGTTTCCAACCTGTCGGACAGGTAGTTCAACGAAACGCCCCGCGCGATGTTCCCGACAGGTCCGCCGAACGCCGTTCGCCGTGTCACATCGGCGCGTGGACCCTTGCCGCCGGCATCCCCGCGGAACTTTTCCCATGCGCCGCGTTGACACCGAAAGCATCAGGAAGCGCCATGAACGACCAGATCACGTTGGATGCCGACGCCATCGTCAAGGATGCATCACGCGACCAGCCGGCGCGCGAGGTGCTTGCCGACGTTGCGATGCGGCGGCTGGCGATCGTCAACGTGGCCCTGATCGGCGCGCGCGGCGCCGGCGACCGGGGTTGGGTGCTGATCGACGCCGGCCTGCCGGGCACTGCCGGATTGATCGCCGGCGCCGCGGAACAACGCTTTGGCCCCGGCGCGCGCCCTGCCGCGATCGTCATGACGCATGGCCATTTCGACCATGTCGGCGTGCTTGAAACCCTGGCTGAGCAGTGGGACGCGCCGGTCTATGCGCATGAGCTGGAGCTGCCCTACCTTAATGGCCAGGCCGCTTATCCGCCGCCGGACCCGACCGTCGGTGGCGGCATGATGTCGCTGCTGTCGCCGTTGTTCCCGCGCTCGCCGGTCAATGTCGGCAGCCGGCTGCGCGCCTTGCCCGAGGATGGCAGCGTGCCGGCAATGCCCGGCTGGCGCTGGATCCACACGCCGGGCCACGCGCCCGGCCACGTCTCGTTCTGGCGGGAAGCCGACCGCACGCTGCTCAGCGGCGATGCCTTCATCTCGACCCGCCAGGAATCCGCCTATGCGGCCGCCACGCAGGAGCCGGAGCTGCACGGTCCGCCAATGTATTTTACCGTTGATTGGCAGGCTTCCCGCCGGTCCGTCGAGACGCTTGCGGCGCTGGAGCCGGAGGTCGTGGTCACCGGCCATGGCCTGCCGCTGCACGGCGGTGAAATGCGTGCCGCGTTGCACCGGCTTGCCGCCGAGTTCGATCGCGTCGCGGTGCCGGCGAATGGCCGCTACGTGAACCATCCGGCACGTGCCGAAGATGGCAGCGCCTACCAGGCGCCAGGCTGAGTTCGTGGGTCTTCACATGCAGGATGCCGATAATTCCAATGGGCATGACCCAGAGGCCGCCGCCAGGTTGGCTAAGCTGCACTACGTCCATGACACCGATCCCGGCATCAGCCGGAGGCCGACGAAGAAGGGCTTCGCTTTTTTTGGCCCGGACGGCAAACGGGTAACCGATCCGGCCGAGCAGGCGCGCATCCGCAAGCTCGCCATTCCGCCGGCCTACACCGATGTCTGGGTCTGCGCCGATCCCAACGGACACCTCCAGGCGGTCGGCCGCGATGCGCGCGGGCGCAAGCAGTACCGCTACCATGCGCGCTGGCGGGCAATCCGCGAAGACGCCAAATACGGCAAGATGCTGCTGTTCGGCGAGAAGCTGCCGATCATCCGCGCGCGCGTCGCGCACGACCTCGCTTTGCCCGACATGCCGCGCAACAAGGTTTTGGCGACGCTGGTGCGGCTGCTGGAGGAGACCCTGGCGCGGATCGGCAACGAGGAATATGCCAGGACCAACCACAGCTTCGGCCTCACCACCCTGCGCCACAAGCACGCCAAGGTGAGCGGCACGCGGGTCACGTTCGACTTCCGCGCCAAGCACGGCATCCAGCGCCACATCGAGATGCGCGACCGACGACTCGCGCGGATTATTGCAAGATTGCAGGATCTGCCGGGCCAGGACCTGTTCCACTACCTCGACGAGGATGGCACGCCGCACAAGGTCGGCTCCAACGACGTCAACGCCTACCTGCATGAGATCACCGGCGCCGAAATCACCGCCAAGGATTTTCGGACCTGGGCTGCGACCAACCTCGCCGCCCTGGCGCTGTCGGATTTCGAGCAGTTCGACGATGCGGTGCGGGTCAAGAAGAACATCCTCAACGCCGTCGAGGGGGTCGCCAAGAAGCTCGGCAACACGCCGGCGATCTGCCGCAAATGCTACATCCATCCGGCGATCTTCGAGGGCTATTTGGACGGGTCGCTGCTGCACGCCTTGAAGCGCCGGGCCGACGACGCGCTAGCTTCCAGCCGCGAACCCGGGGAGCACATGACGGCTGAGGAAGTAGCGGTGACCGCGTTCCTCAGCCAGCGGCTAAACCAGGCGATTGCTCAGGAGTAACCTTGGGGCGGAGTTCCATGCTTCCTAATGCCGGACAAAAGCCAAAATGACCTCGGCCGCGATCAACACCAGGATCAGGAACTCCATCAGCTCCCCGCGGCGCGAGGCAGCCTCGTCGTTCAGCGCGGTGTAGGTATCGCGCATGATCGCGAGCTTGCGCCCGACCGCCACCTCCACCATCCGCACCCGGAACAACTCCAGCGCCGCGCCGTAGATGCGGGCGAGATAGACGTCCTCGGTGACCTGCAGCGCGTTGTCGACCTTCTCGGTCAGCTCGGTGACCTCGGCCACCATGGTGTAGAGCCGGCGCGCAAGGTTGGCGAAGCGGCGGGCGGAGAACGAGGCGCGGGTGCCGCGCGCCGCCTCGACCAGATCGTACATCCGCGGCAGCTCGGCATCGAGCATCTCGTCGTAATAGCGCAGCTCCAGCAGCTGCGCGTTGGCGACCTCGATCACATCCATCACGTCGCTGTCGCCGCGCGGCTCGTAGATGAAGGCGCGGTCCCAGGTCAGCACCACAAGATCGTCGGTGTAGTACGAAAAGCGTTGCCGCATCAGGTCGGCCCGCGCACCGTCCGACAGCTTCCTTGTTTCGCCGGACAGGAAGGCCGGCAGGTCGATACGGCCCTGCAGCTCGGCGGCCGTGAGGTTCTGCGAGAATCTTTGAACGTAGCCGACGATGTAGTCCTCCTCGTACGCGGAAGGCACCGGGCGCGACAGCGCGGCGCCGAGCACCGTGGTGACCTGGCCGAGCCAGTCCTGCCAGATCTTCGATGCCGCCTGGGGCCCGACCGAGCGATCGACGGCATCGTGCAGTGCCACGAAATCTGTCCAGGGCAGATCGTCGGCGCTGACCCGGAGGGCAAACGACAAAACGCCGAAATCGAACAGCCGGGCGGAGACGCCGGCTTGCAGGATGCGGCCGCCGACCTCGACCGGCACCGGATCCAGGGTCAGCACCAGCGGCGGAACACCGAAGCCCATCGCCTTGGGCGGGGTGGCCGAAAGCCGCGACCGGCTGGCGACGCGCGATTGCCGGGCCCAGATCGTTTCCGCGCGCACCAGATCGATCTCGTGAGCGACGTCGAACAGGCGGAAGGCGATGACGGCACCGGAGGCGACGCGCAGTTCCGTGGGGCCGGTGTTCCTTGCTGCTTCAATCTGGATGTCGGTGGCGCTCATGGCATCACCGGTCGGTCAGCCGCAACTCGATGCGGCGGTTGCGGGCGAACGCTTCGGGCGAGTCGCCGGCGTCGAGCGGCTGGTTGTCGGAAAAGCCGGTGGCGGCGAGGTGGGTCGGATCGACGCCATTGTCGATCAGCAGCTTGACCACAGTGATGGCGCGCTCCGCCGACAGCTCCCAGTTCGAAGCGAAGGCGCCGCCGGTGGTCGGCCGACGGTCGGCGTGGCCGTCGACCCGCAGCACCCAGTTGAGGTTCTTCGGTATCTTGCCCGCAATCTCCCGGATCGTGCCGGCCAGCTTGCGGATCTCATCGACGCCGACCGGGCTCATATCGGCGCTGCCGATCGGGAACAGAACCTCCGACTGGAACACGAACCGGTCGCCGACGACCTGGATGCCCGGCTGGCCAGCCAGCACCTCACGCAGCCTTCCAAAGAAGTCGCTGCGGTAGCGCTGCAGCTCCTCGACCTTGGCTGCCAGCGCGGTGTTCAGCCGCGAGCCGAGATTGGCGATCTGGGCATCCTTGTCGCGCCCGGCTGCCTCGGCGAGGTTCAGCGCCTGAGAAACCTGGCCCATCTGCAGCCGCAACTCGTCGAGCTGGCGGTTCATCAGCGCGATCTGCGCCCGGGCGCTGTCAGACAGCTTCTTCTCGTCGGCCAGCGCGGCGTTGGCGGCGGCGCGCAGCTGCTGCTCGGTCAGGCTGCGCCCGGCCGCCTCGCGCGCCTGCTTTTCCAGCTCGTCACGCAAGGCCCCCAAAGCTCGAACCTGGTCGGCAAGCTGCTGCGCACCGGCCTTCGACTGCAGCTCGGCGTCGGCCAGCCGGGCGGCGTCGGCCCGACGGCCCGCTGCCGCTGCGTCGCGCTCGGCCGTTGCGCGGGAGAAATCCAGGCGCAGCGCTGCCAGGTCGCGAACGCCGGCATCGCGCGCCGCCGTGGCCGTCGCCAGCTGCTGGCTCAGCCGAGCCACCGTCCCGCCCAGTTCGGAAGTCTTGCCACGCTCCAGCGCCAGCATGTCGGAAAGCTCCGAAAGTTGCTGGTTAACACGATCCAGCGCACGCTCGCGGCCCGACAGCGCAACCGACAGGAAGCCCTGCGCCAGCACGAACACCAGCAGCACGAAGATGATGACCATGAGCAACGTCGACAACGCATCGACATAGCCAGGCCAGGCATCCAACCCATTGCCGCCACCCCGCCGCCTCGCCATTCAGCACCGTCCTATCGTTTCTAACGCCGTAGGCAGTAAGCATGGGCTCTCCCTCCGCAGGCATTCCACCTGTTCGAAGACGAACAGTCGGAACCTTTGCCTGCTACGCCCAAACCCGCCAAGGGGCCGTCGCCCCTTGGAACCCCTTCACTTAAGGGATGCGCTCCCGGGCGCTTCCCGGGCGGGGTTTGGGGCAGAGCCCCATGCTTTCTTGCCTACGGCGTCCGGGCACCCGCGCCGAGGTTGGCGACGGTTCGGGTCAGGATACGCAAATCGGAGCGCAGTTCGGCGGTGGATTGGGAGCGGCTTTGCTCGGCTTCGGTCAGCAGCCGCGACAGCATCAGCTCTATGTTGC
>JANXRT010000057.1 GCA_025356735.1 Acetobacteraceae bacterium
CGGCCATGCGCCGCAGGGTTTCGGTCACCTGCGCCTCGGTGGCGATGCCATGGTGCAGCCAGTTGGCGATGTGCTGGCTGGATATCCGGAGCGTGGCGCGGTCCTCCATCAGCCCGACATCATGGATGTCCGGCACCTTCGAGCAGCCGACGCCCTGATCGATCCAGCGCACGACGTAGCCGAGGATGCCCTGCGCGTTGTTGTCGAGCTCCTGCTGAATGTCGTCCGGCGAGAAGTTCGGCCGGTCGGCGACCGGGATGGTCAGGAGATCGGAAAGCGGCGCGCGGGGGCGCTGCATCAGCTCCGCCTGACGCTCGGCGACGTCGACCTGGTGGTAGTGCAGCGCGTGCAGCGTGGCGGCGGTCGGCGACGGCACCCAGGCAGTGTTGGCGCCGGCGCGGGGGTGGCCGATCTTCTGCTCCAGCATCTCGGCCATGCGGTCGGGCGCGGCCCACATGCCCTTGCCGATCTGGGCCTTGCCCCGCAATCCCGCGGCCAGGCCGATATCCACGTTCTGGTCCTCATAGGCGCGGATCCAGGGCGTTGCCCGCATCTCCGCCTTGCGGATCATCGGCCCGGCCTCAAGCGAGGTGCGCATCTCGTCGCCGGTGCGGTCGAGGAAGCCGGTGTTGATGAACACCACGCGGGTTCGGGCGGCGTAGATGCAGGCCTTGAGGTTGGCCGAGGTGCGGCGTTCCTCGTCCATGATGCCCATCTTCAGCGTGTTCACGGGCAAATTGAGAAGTTGCTCGACACGGGAAAAGAGCGTGTCGGCGAACGCCACCTCCTCCGGCCCGTGCATCTTCGGCTTGACGATATAGACCGATCCGGCCCGGCTGTTGCGCAGTGGGCCCTCGCCGCGCAGATCGTGCATAGCGACCAGCGAGGTGACGACGGCGTCGAGGATGCCCTCGGGGATTTCCTGGCCGCCGGCATCGAGCACGGCGTCGGTGTACATGTGGTGGCCGACATTGCGCATCAGCATCAGGCTGCGGCCGGGCAGGGTCAGCTCGCCGCCGCCCACTTTATTATAGGTCCGGTCGGTGTGGAGGCGCCTTGTGACGGATTTGCCGCCCTTTTCGAACACGTCGGTCAAGGTGCCGCGCATCAGGCCAAGCAGGTTCCGATAAATCTCGACCTTGTCCTCGGCATCGACGGCGGCAACCGAGTCCTCGCAATCCATGATGGTGGTGATCGCCGCCTCCATCAGCACGTCGGAGACATGCGCGGGGTCGTCGCGGCCGATTGGATGGCTGGGATCGATCTGGATTTCGAGATGCAGGTTGTTGTGGCGCAGCAGCACGGCGTGCAGCCCGGTCACGTCGCCGCGATAGCCGACGAAGGCCGGCTCATGGAACAGCGCCGTCTCGACGCCGTTCGCCAGCTTCACCAGCAGCCGGTCATGAAGCAGGTTGTACGACACCGCATCGGCATGGCTGCCGCCCGCCAACGGCACGATCTGGTCGAGCATCGCGCGCGCACGGGCGATCACCAGCGCGCCACGGACCTTGTTGAAGCCGCCGGACCTTGTCGCGCCGCCATCCTCGGAAATCACGTCCGTGCCGTATAGCGCGTCGTAAAGGCTGCCCCAGCGCGCGTTGGCGGCGTTGAGCGCGTATCTCGCGTTCATCGCCGGCACCACCAGTTGCGGCCCGGCGATGCTGGCGATCTCCGGATCGACATTCTCGGTGGTGATGGCGAAGTCGGGCGGCTCGGGCAGCAGATAGCCGATCGAGCGCAGGATCCCGACATAGGCCGAAGCATCCGCCGGCTTGCCGCGATGGTCGCGGTGGTAGGCGTCGATCTGCGCCTGCATCGCCACGCGGGTCTCGAGCAGCGCCCGGTTGGCGGGCGCCAGGTCGCGGACGATGTCCGAAAATCCTTGCCAGAACGCGGCAGAGTCCAGGCCGGTGCCGGGCAGCGCCTCGGCATCGATAAAGTCGTGCAGCGCGCTCGCCACCCTCAAACCGGCTTCGATCTGGCTCATTCGGCGTGTCCTTTGTTAATCCGATCGAATGACGGATAGTGGGAGGCAAACATAAAATCCAGCGCAGGTTGGGGCTCTGCCCCAAACCCCGCCAAGGGTCTAGACCCTTGTGACCCATGACTTAAGGAAACGGGAAACCGATGGTTCAAATAGCGGTCCTTGATGACTGGCAAGGCGTGGCTAGGCAAAGCGCCGACTGGTCGGCTCTCAAAGCGCGGGGCAAAATAACCTTCTTTGCCGAGGCGTTCGCTGACGAGGATGATGCGGCCACGCAACTGCAACCCTACGAAATCGTGCTGTCGATGCGCGAACGCACCCCGCTGCCGGGCAGCCTGATCGACCGGCTGCCGAACCTGCGCATGCTCGGCATGACCGGCGCCCGCAACGCCTCGCTCGACATGGCGGCCTGCACGGCCCGTGGCATCGTCGTCTGCAACACCACCGGCGGAGGCTACGTCGATAGCGCCACCGCGGAACTGGCACTCGGCCTGATGCTCGCCGCCGCGCGCGGCATCCCTGCCGGCGACGCCAACATCCGGGCCGGCAAGTTCCAGCACGGCGTGCCGGTCGGCCTCGGCCTCGCCGGCAAGACGATCGGGATCGTCGGGCTCGGAAAGCTGGGCGGCTACATGGCGAGCTACTGCCTGGCGCTGCGCATGAACGTGCTGGCGTGGAGCACGAACCTTACCGCCGAACGCGCCAAGGAAGTCGGCGCGACCCTGGTCACCAAGGAAGAACTTCTGGCTGGATCGGATGTGGTCAGCATCCACCTGGTGCTGTCGCCACGCTCCCGCGGGCTGATCGGCGCCGCCGACATCGCGCGCATGAAGCCGGGCGCGATCCTGGTCAACACCTCGCGCGGCCCCATCATCGACGAGGCGGCACTGCTGGCGGCGGTGAATGACGGAAGAATAATCGCGGCACTCGACGTGTTCGACCGCGAGCCGCTTCCCGTCGGCCATCCCCTTCGCACCGCGCCCAACACGGTGATGACGCCGCACATGGGCTACGGCGTGCGCGAAACCTGGCAGGGCTTCTACTCGCAAAGCGTCGAGAACGCGCTGGCCTTCCTCGACGGCCGCCCAATCCGGGTCGCCAACCCAGAGGTCGCCCCCGCTTGATTTTAGGCCGCCAACCGTTATCCCTTCGCAACCTGCCAAAGCCAAACAAGGAGACGACCAATGCGCGCATGGGCGATCGTGGAGAATGGGGAACCGCTCCAGAACATCGAGTCACCAACGCCTGAGCCGAAGGGCACCGAGGTGCTGCTCGAGACCACGCATTGCGGCGTCTGCCACTCCGAC
>JANXRT010000099.1 GCA_025356735.1 Acetobacteraceae bacterium
CGGCACGATTTCCTCGAACGGCGAAGTCGAGATCGGCCGCATGATCTCGGAAGCGATGCAGAAGGTCGGCAACGAGGGTGTCATCACCGTCGAGGAAGCCAAGGGCATCCAGACCGAGCTCGAAGTGGTCGAGGGCATGCAGTTCGACCGCGGCTACGTTTCCCCGTATTTCATCACCAATGCGGAGAAGATGGTCGTCGACATGGATCAGCCCTATATCCTGATCCACGAGAAGAAGCTGTCGGGCCTGCAGCCGATGCTGCCGTTGCTCGAGAGCATCGTGCAATCCGGCCGGCCGCTGCTGATCATCGCCGAGGATGTCGAGGGCGAAGCCCTGGCCACCCTGGTCGTGAACAAGCTGCGTGGCGGCCTGAAGGTCGCCGCCGTCAAGGCGCCGGGCTTCGGCGATCGCCGCAAGGCGATGCTGGAAGACATCGCCATCCTGACCGGTGGTCAGGTGATCAGCGAAGACCTTGGCATCAAGCTTGAGACGGTGACGCTTGCCATGCTCGGCAAGGCCAAGAAGATCCTGATCGAGAAGGAAAACACCACGATCGTCGAGGGCGCCGGCAAGAAGGCCGACATCCAGGGCCGGTGCAACCAGATCCGCGCTCAGGTCGAGGAGACGACTTCCGACTACGACAAGGAGAAGCTGCAGGAGCGTCTGGCGAAGCTCGCCGGTGGTGTTGCCGTCATCCGCGTCGGCGGCTCGACCGAGGTCGAGGTGAAGGAGCGCAAGGATCGCGTCGATGACGCGCTTCATGCGACCCGTGCGGCGGTCGAGGAAGGTATCGTTCCGGGCGGCGGCGTGGCGCTGGCGCGGACCTCGCTGATCCTGGCCAAGCTGAAGTCCGACAACGACGACCAGCGCGTCGGCATCGAGATCGTGCGCAAGGCGGTTCAGACCCCGCTGCGCCAGATCGCCGAGAACGCCGGCGAAGACGGCGCCGTGATCGCCGGCAAGGTGCTCGACAACGACGACTACAGCTATGGCTTCGACGCGCAGACCGGCACGTTCAAGGACATGGTCAAGTCGGGCATCATCGACCCGACCAAGGTGGTTCGCACCGCCCTGCAGGACGCGGCCTCGGTCGCCGGCCTGCTGGTGACGACGGAAGCCATGGTCGCCGAGAAGCCGGAGAAGCGCCAGATGTCCGGCCCGCCAGGTGGCGGCGGCATGGGCGGAATGGGCGACATGGACTTCTAGACCGCTCGTTAATTCTACTAGGCCGGCCATTTGACAGGCCTTTCTGCGCTTCCGGTGCTCACGGCCAAGAAGGCCGCTCCACTCCGGTTCTCGAAAGACGCGCCAACTGACTCGGCCTAGCGAATTACCGAATAGTCTAGGGTTGCTGTAATCCAGATTTGCGAAAAAAGAGGGCGAACTTCACGGTTCGCCCTTTTCTTTTTGTTCAAGACCCTGTAGGTTGCCATGGCTCAACTCGTGCAGAGTCCGTCACTACCTCGTGTCTGTCATTGACAGAGACGGGCTTTTCTGCGTCAGATACAGGACGCAATCGTTTCTTGGCTTGGCTTGCTGTGTCTCCCCTTTGTCGGGTGCTCTCAAGAAATCCAAAGGCCCGGTTGTCTCAAGTATCCTGCCGCCGGTGGGGTGCTGGGTGCCCGGCGATTTCCGTCGGCGCCAACGGACGAAGAGAGTGACGCAGATATGGCTATCGGCACGGTCAAGTGGTTCAATACGACTAAGGGCTTTGGCTTCATCATGCCGCAGGATGGCAGCAAGGACGTGTTCGTCCACATCACTGCGGTGCAGGCTGCCGGCATGCGCGGCCTGAACGAGGGCCAGGCGGTCAGCTACGAGGTCGAGATGGAGCGCGGCAAGGCCGCCGCCACCAACCTTAAGCTGGCCTGAACCCAGGCTGGCGCGGCGCGCTCCGATGATCGACACGATCCCGGCGAAGCGATCTACCCAGAATATCCCATCCTCTTTGACTCGCGCGGCACGATTGCCGATCGCGGGCACTGGTCGAGCTTACCCACAAACGCGCGCGTCGTCGGCGTATCGTAATAGGAGTGTCTGACATGGCTGTTGGTACTGTGAAATGGTTCAATGCCACCAAGGGTTTCGGTTTCATCATGCCGCAGGACGGTGGCAAGGACGTGTTCGTCCACATCACCGCCGTGCAGGCCGCAGGCCTGAAAGGCCTCGATGATGGCCAGAAGGTCAGCTACGAAGTGGCCATGGAGCGCGGCAAGGCCGCTGCGACCAACCTCCGTCTGGCCTGATTTCTTCCGGCCCTGACTTCTTTCGGCTACGTCATGCGGGAAATCCGCTGACGCGGTAAACTGAACCGGGCCGCACTCCTGAGGGGGTGCGGCCCGGTTTGCATGATACCTATTCCACCGGCGCCAGGTGTTCCTGTGCGATCTGGGCGTGCGTCAGCATCGTGCGGGCGATCTCGCGCTCGCCCATGACCACGACGTCGGCGCCATGCGCCTTGAGGTGCGTCACCTCGGCATCGCGGTGGGCACGCGCGATGATCCTGAGGCCCGGCTGCATGGCCCGTGCCTGCTCCACGATCTGGCCGGCCTCGAACACCTCCGGTATGGCCACGAACAGCATTCTCGCCTGTCCCAGGTTGGCCGCCGCCAGCACGTCCGGCAGCACCCCGTTGGCATGGATCAGCTCGACGTTGCCGCCTTGCCAGAATTCGGCTGGCGCGCTTCCGCCGGTTTTGGCCAAGGTCTCGTCGCGGCCCTCCTCAATCACCAGAACTGGCCAGCCGTCGCGTCGCAGGCCCTCGCCGACCAGCCGGCCAACGCGGCCGAAACCGATGATAATGGCATGGTCGGCAAGCCTGGTCGGCACCATGACGGCCGGGATGGGGGAGCCGGCCTGAACCGTCTTGCGAGCTGACGGCCGGCATTTCTCGATGACGAAAAATAGCACCGGGTTAAACAGTATGGTCAGGATCGAGGCGCCAAGAATGAGGTCGCGTGCCAGTTTCGGCAGCAATTCCAGCTGAACCCCGAGATCGGCCAGGATGAAGGAGAATTCGCCGATCTGCGCCAGCCCCGCGGCTATCGTCAACGTGACGAGCCATTTCTGCCCGAATATCCGCATCAGCAAGATCGTGGCGCCGGCATTGCCCAGCACGATCACCAGGCAGGTGCCGAGCAGCGCCACCGGCTGGGTCAGCAGCACCGAGGGGTTGAACAGCATGCCGACCGAGACGAAGAACAGTACCGCGAAGGCGTCACGCAGCGGCAATGTCTCCTCCGCAGCACGCTGGCTGAGCTGGGATTCGCTCAGCACCATGCCGGCGAAGAACGCGCCAAGCGCGAACGACACGCCGAACAGCTCGGCGGCGCCAAACGCCACGCTCAGCGCCACCGCCAGCACGGCCAGCCGGAACAGCTCGCGCGATCCGGTATGGGCGACGTAGTGCAGGATCGCCGGGATCACCCGGCGGCCGACGATCAGCATCAGCGCCACGAACGCCGCGACCTTGCCGAGCGTGATGGCGATCGCCAGCGCCAGGCTTGCGTGATCGACCGCCGCCGTGGTCGACGTGCCGCGCAGCAGCCCGGCCAACGGCGGCAGCAGCACCAGCGCCACCACCGTCAGCAGGTCCTGGATCACCAGCCAGCCGACCGCGATGCGCCCGGCATCGGTGTCCATCACCCGACGCTCCTGCAGGCCACGCAGCACCACCACCGTGCTGGCGATCGACAACGCCAGCCCGAACACGGCACCGGTGCCGAGCGGCCAGCCGAGCAGCCAGGCGAGGCCGGTGCCCAGCCCTGTCGTCGCCACGATCTGCAGCAGCGCGCCGGGCAGCGCCACCGCGCGCACCGCGATCAGGTCGGACACCGAGAAATGCAGCCCGACGCCGAACATCAGCAGAATGACGCCGATCTCGGCCAGCTGGGTGGCCAGCTCGGTGCTGGCGACGAAGCCCGGCGTGAACGGCCCGATCAGCACGCCGGCGAGCAGATAGCCGATCAGCGGCGAAACGCGCAGCCGGTTGGCCAGGGTTCCGAGCACGAAAGCAATGCCGAACGCGGCGACGATCAGGGAGATCAGCGGCGGCGAATGGTCCATCTTCTGTCTCCTGGCCGGATTTCGAAAGCCGGCGAACCAAGCGGCCCCGATCGCGTTAACATCGGCAGGATCAAAGGAAACCAGCCATGGCCGAACATGTCTACAAACTTGTCGAACTGGTGGGAACATCGGAAACCGGCATTGAGGATGCCATCGAGCGAGCCATCGCGCGCGCCGGCAAAAGCCTCAATCACCTCGGCTGGTTCGAGGTCACGGAAATGCGTGGCCACCTGGAGGGCGGCAAGGTCGCGCATTATCAGGTGACGTTGAAGGCCGGGTTCTCGCTCGAGGACTGACCGCAAGGCCAGCTTTCGGAGGTCACGGGTTCACAGGCGCCACATCGTGGAACCGGCGAAAATCGATTGCCCGCAGCCCGGCCTCCGTATAGCCGAAAATATCCACGAAATGATGATCCCATAGAATCTCGTCTACCGAGTAGGAAGTTTGGGCGTGGATAGGCTGTGACATCGTCTCGTCCAACCCGGAAATCGTCACCACCAGCTCGATCTCCTCGGCGGCCAGGCTCTCGGGCGTCGCGCCGTAAAACGGGCTGTCGGCGTCAATCGGATGAAACATTTGGAAGGTCAGCGCCAAGACGGGCGTGCGGGCACGCACCAGTCGAAGGTCCTGGATACGGCGCATCGTGCCACCCTCGCGCGCTCGTTCCTGACGCAGTACGCTCATGGTAACATCGGCCTGGACAATCCGGTTGCGGCGCTCGTTGCCCGCCCGTATCGACAACATCATCTGGCCATCCTGTGGCCCGATCACCGCCACCCGGCTGAACAGGATGCGCGCCGTCGGGCGTGAGAACCGCGCGAACACCAGGCCGGTGGCGAGCGCGATCATCAGCATCCCGGTCAGCGCCTCGATGGTGACCAGGATGTTGGCATAGACCGTCTGCGGAATCAGATGGCCGTAGCCGATCGTCGCCATGGTCTGCACGCTGAAGAAGAATGCATTGGCGAAATCCAAGGATCCGACCTCGGAAATGGCGCCGGGCTGGAGCAGGTACAACCCGGCGAAAAGCAGGTTGGCCGCAAGATAGGTCCCGCTGGCGACAAGCAGAAAGCCCCACCACGGGATATGAAGCGCACTGTGATACGGGTCTTTCCACCAGTGCCTCTCCAGGCCGTATGTGGCGATGCGGTCGGCCTTGCCGCGGGAGATCATGCGCGGTGTGGCCACCGTGGCGTCAGGCGGCGGCTCGGGCCTCAGAAAAGCCGGGTCCCGCCTCGCCTTTCGAGCAATAGGACCCGCCTCGCTTAAAGTAGAGGGTTTCAAAAGGGCGGCGCCCTCCGTGCGCCTTCCAACTGCCCAAAGGGGGGCAGTCGGAACCTTCGCTCACTCCGCCCTTTTGCGGGGTCAGGGGCAGAGCCCCGGCCTTCTTGCCAGGCCGTCGCAGGCAATCCGCCAAAGAATTTCAAAATTTCATCCGCCGCCAACTGCGGGTTTTCCCGGTGCGGAAAATGTCCGACGCCCGGCAGCACCTGAAAATCCACGTCGGAGAAGAACTCGCCCAGCCGGTCGCCCCAGGCCGGCGGTAGCACCGGATCGCCCTCGCCCCAGCGCACGCAGGTCGGCACCGCGATCGGCGGCGGCACCGGCAGCTCGCCGGCCATCATCGCCTGGCGCCAGGCGTTGTTGGAGATGTACCAGTTGAAGCCGCCCTGCAGATTGCCGGGCTGCATGAAGTTGTCGACCCAAGCCTCGATCGCGTCGTCGAACGCCGCCTTGTTGACGCACCAGTGGCGCAGGAAATGGGAAAAATAGGTCCGGCAAGTTTCGCGTGAGGCGCCGACCAGGCTGGCTGCCCAGGGCAGCTGGTGGAAGCTCTGGTACCAAACCTCCTTCAGCATCGCCGGCACCGCGCCGCGCGAGCCGATGCCGGGATAAGGCGTGTCGAAGAAGAACAGCCCGGCCAGGCGCTCGGGATGCGAATGCGCCATGAACTGGCCGACATGGGCGCCGATGTCGTGCGCCACGACGCCGACTTTCCCGATGCCGAGCGCGTCGAGCACGGCGAACATGTCGTCGGCATGGACGTTGGAGGCGGCCTGGTTGGAAGGGCCTGCATCCGGCTTGTCCGAATTGCCGAAGCCGCGCAGGTCGGGTGCGACGACGGAAAAACGGTCCGACAGCAACGGAGCGACCTTCTCCCAGGTGCGCGCGAACTCTGGCCAGCCATGGATCAGCAGCAGGGGGTGTCCGGATCCCTCGCGATACAGGTTGAACGTGAGACCGTTGGCGGTGACTTGGCTCTGATCCATCGCGGCTCTCCGTAAATGCGTCGCAGGAACCTGAGGGAAGCGCCGTCTTCGATCAAGCGGGGGGCGATCAAGCGGGGCCGAGGAATTCCCGCGTTTCGCGCACCGCCTGCGCCAGCCCGACCCGGTGCACGGCGACGCCGGGCGGGAACGCGGTCAGCAGCCGCGACGGCGTCTGGCGATCCAGGCCGACGAACACGCCGCGGTCACCGCTGCCGCGGATCAGCCGGCCGAACGCCTGGCGCAGCCGCAGCCGGGCGATGCGGTCGTCGTAGCCCTTGGGATCGCCGCCGGACAGATGAACGCGGCGTTCGCGATGCAGGATGTCGGGCCGTGCCCACGGCGTTTTTTCGAACACCACCAGGCGAAGCGCGCGGCCGGGCACGTCCACGCCGTCGCGCATCGCGTCGGTGCCAAGCAGGCAGCTCTCTTCTTCCGTCCGGAAGATGTCCACCAGGGTCGCATTGTCCATGGCATCGACATGCTGCGCCAGCAGCGGAATGCCGGCCGCCTCCAATGCGGGCGCGATTCGCTCATGCACCGCGCGCAGCCGGGAGATCGCGGTGAACAGGCCAAGCCCGCCGCCGCCGGCTGCCAGAAACAGCTCGCGAAAGGCACTGGCGAGTGCCGCGATATCGCCGCCCATCACGTCGTTGACGATGAAGGCGCGGGTCTGTGCCGCGTAGTCGAACGGCGAGGCGACCGCGACGCGGATCGCCGGCGACGGCAGATGGGTGGCCCCAACCCGCGCCTCGGCGACCGCCCAGGCGGCTTCCGGATCGAGCTCGCCGGCATCGCGCAACGTCGCCGAGGTGACCAGCAGCCCCTGCGCCGGCGCCGCCAGGCTGACGGCGAACGGGATGGTGGGGTCGAGCCAGTGGCGATGCAGCCCGACATCGCGGTCGGCGCCTTCGCCCATGCCGCGGCGGTCAAGGTGCAGGAACAATATCTCCGACGGCCGCACGCCCGGCGCCGGGGCCGGCTCGGCGCAGGCGCGCAGCATCGCCTGCCAGGCCGACAGCCGGTCGATCGCGCGCCGGCCCAAACTCCGGCATGCCGCCTCGATGCGGTTGCGGGTGGCGCTGTCCATCTCCTCCGCCTCGTCCTCCAGCCGGGCTTTGAGGCGGGTCTGCAGCGTCCTCAGCGGTTCGGCGATCCGGCCAAGTGCCCGGGCAAGCGACGAGGCAGCCTCATTGAGGCCGGGTCCGGTCGGGAACAGGTCGCATTCCTCGTCGCCATAGCCCGGCCGTGCCGGCACGCCGCCGCCTGAGATTTGGCCGCCTGAAACGCGGGCAAGAATCTGGCGCCTCGCGAGGTGAAGAAAAACCTCGGTCGGGTTTGGCGCCGCGCCATCCCGCCCGCCCGCCGGGCCGTCACTGCCGAGGCGGCTTTGCCAGCCCGGCGCCGGCAGGTGCCGCGCCGCCTGCAACGCGGCGTCGAGCGGCGCCTCCAGCGGCGCGCGGCCAGCGACCAGGTCATCGAGCCGCCGGCGCAGGCCCCGCGCGCGCGACCGGCCGCCCTCGGCGCCGAGTAGCCAACGGCGCAGCTCGGCGGTTTCCATGCCGGAAAGCTCGGCCGAGAAGGCACTGTCGGCGGCGTCGAACAGATGGTGGCCCTCGTCGAACACGTAGCGAGTCGGCACGGCGCTGTCGTCCAGGCCGCCCCACGCCGCCTGCGCCATCACCAGCGCATGGTTGGCGACCACCAGTTCCGCGGTGCGGGCACGGCGGATGGTGTGCTCGACGAAGCATTTTCTGTAATGCGGGCAGGCGCCATGGATGCACTCGCCGCGCCGGTCGGCCAGCGGCAGCAGGGTCGCGGCGCCGAACAGTTCAAAGAACCAGCCGGGCAGGTCGCCGCCCTGGATGTCGCCGTCGGAAGTCGCCACCGCCCAGCGCGCGACCAGGGCCAGCGGAATGGCGGAAATAGACGAAAGTCCGCCGGTCGCGGCACTGACCGCATCCTCCATGTTGAGCAAGCACAGATAGTTTTCCCGGCCCTTGCGCACGACCACGCGGCGGCGGCGTTCGGCGGGGTCGGGGAAAAGCCGGAAAAGCTCGCCGTCGATCTGGCGCTGCAGATGCCGGGTGAAGGTGCTGATCCAGACCTGGCCGTCGTTGCGCTCCGCCCACAGGCTGGCCGGCGCTATGTAGCCCAGGGTCTTGCCGGTGCCGGTGCCGGCCTCGGCGAGCACGAGATGTGGGTCGCCGGCGACTTCCCGCGGCGCGAACGCGGCGGCGGCCGCGGCGGCGTAGTCGGCCTGGCCCGGCCGCTGCTCGGCATCGGGTCCGACGATCTGGGCCAGCCGGGCGCGCGCCTCGGCACGGCTGACCGGCAGCGAGCCGGGTGCCGATAGCGGCGCCGTGTCCTCCCATTCCGCCAGCCGGGTCCAGACTTTCAGGGTGGCGGGGCTTGCCGGCGCATCCGGCTTTCCCAACGCTGCAAGCACGAACGGCGCCCAGCCCCATCCGGCCTTGCCCATCAGCGCGGCAAGGCCCGGCGCGTCGCGGTTGGCAGGCAGGTCGCGCCCGGCGGACAGGTGACGCAGCAAGGCGGCGGCGATGTCGGGCAGGATCGCCGCGCCGCCTTCCAGCCCGGGGCCGGGCGGATCAAGGTCGAGCGCCAGGGCCAGGCCGCGCGGCGTCGGCGCGCAGCTCCGCGCCGGGTGGGCGAAGGCGAACAGCTCCAGCAGGTCGAGCGCGGGCAGCGCGCGCAGCCCCAGCCTGCGCCACGTCGCGGGTGCATGGACCAGCAGCGGCGACGGCACTTCGGAAAGGTTTCGCGCGGCGTCGGCGGCCGATAGCGACAGCAGCTCGCCATCCGTCGTCAGGATCGCCGCGCGATCGTGGCCGGCCACCACCGACGGCGCTTCCGGCCGCGCGACGCGTGCCGATTTGTTTGAACGCGCGCTGGCGGAAGGGATCATGGACACACTATAACCTGCCGCCGATTGACCAACGCATTTCCTGTACATAGCGTCGAAAAAATGTCCGCAACCCTCGGCGCCCCCGCCGTCCTCAATCTTCCGAAAGCCTGGCCCTTCGAGGAAGCCGCCAAGGTCGCCAGGCGGCTGGAAGCGACAGGGAAAACGCGCGCCCTGTTCGAGACCGGCTACGGCCCCTCCGGCCTGCCGCATATCGGCACCTTCGGCGAGGTCGCGCGCACCGGCTGGGTGCGGCGCGCCTTCTTCGAGATCACCGGCCTGCCTTCCACCCTGCTGGCATTCAGCGACGACATGGACGGGCTTCGCAAGGTGCCGGACAACGTGCCCAACAAGGAGATGCTGGCACAATACCTCGGCATCCCGTTGACCCGCATCCCCGACCCGTTCGGCACCCATGACAGTTTTGGCGCCCACAACAATGCGAGGCTGCGGACGTTCCTCGACTCCTTCGGGTTCGCGTATGAATTTGCCTCCTCCACCGAATATTACGCCGCCGGCCGATTCGACGCGGCGGCCCGGCGCATGCTCGAATGCCATGCCGAGGTTCTGAGCGTCATCCTGCCAACCCTGGGA
>JANXRT010000108.1 GCA_025356735.1 Acetobacteraceae bacterium
GCAACAAACGCTTTCTGCGCATCAACACCGGCGGCGCGACGGGCATATCCAGCGTCGCGGCGGCGTACTATCACATCGCGGCGGGGGCCTGCGATGTGATCATGACAGCGGGGGCCGACAAGGTCGGCGAATGCGGCGACAGCCAGACGGTGCTGAACAAAATCTGGGACCCGACCTACGAGCGCGCGCTGCCGCTCGGCACCATCACCATGCTGGCGATGTCGGCGGTGCGCTACATGGACCAGTACGGCATGACCGAGGAGGACATGGCGCGCGTCGTGGTCAAGAACCGCTGGCACGCCTCCAAGAACCCCAACGCGCACCTGCGCAACCAGGCAACGATCGAGGACGTGTTCCGGTCACGCTACATCTCCTGGCCGGTGAAATTGTTCGATTGCTGCCCGCAATCCAGCGGTGGCTGCGCCATGGTCCTGGCGTCGGAAAAGTACATCAGGGAGCGCAACCTCGACGACGTGTGGATCACCGGCCTCGGCCACTGTTCGGAGACCTATTACATCGGCGACCGCATGGGAAAAGGCTTCACCGCCGACCACGCCGATGCCTACGCACTGCGAAACTCGTTCAACCGGTCGTTCAAGATGGCCGGCATCACCGAGCCGAAAAAGCAGGTGCACGTCGCCGAACTCTACGCGCCGTTCAGCAACACCGAGTTCCACAGCATCGAGGCGGCGGGGCTGGCCGAACTCGGCCAGTCGCCGGCGATGCTGCGCGAGGGCCAGTTCCACATCGGCAGCGCGATACCCGTGAACCCGTCCGGCGGCACGCTGTGCACCAACGCCATCGCCGTCACCGCCATGGTGCGGGTCGCGGAAATCGCGCTGCAGGTCTGGGGCCGCGCCGGCGAGCACCAGGTCCAGGGTGCCCGCGTCGGCATCGCCAGCGGCAACGGCGGTGACCACCAGTTCTTCGGCACCATGGTCGTTGAAGCTTGAACTCAGGGAATTGAGAGATATGGAACTGTTGAAGCGCCAGGAAACCTGGAACATCACCTACAACCACGCGCTGGGCGAGACTGCCAGCTGGTTCTATGTGCAACTACGCGACCACGCCAAGCTCTACGGCAAGCGCGATGCTGCATCCGGCCGGGTGCTGTGCCCGCCGCGCGCCTTCTCCGACCAGACGCTGGAGCCGACCACCGACTGGGTCGAGGTCGGCCCGGGCGGCCGCATGGAGACCTTCACCATCGTCTATGAGGCCTTCAACGGCCTGCCGCCGCCGCCCTATGCGTTCGGCTACGTGCTGCTGGACGGCGCCGACACGGCGATCGGCGGCTACTTCAAGGGCGTTGACCTCGCCGACCCAGCGGCGGCGGCGAAGCGGCTCAAGATCGGCACCCGCGTCATGACGAAGTTCGCCGAGATCCGCACCGGCGACGTGCTGGATTTCTGGTTCGAGCCGCAGGGCTGACGAAACATGGCGTTGGCAAGCGCCGCGCCCGGCGTCGGCATCCGCGACGAGGTCACCGCGCTCAAGCGCGAGCGGACGCTCGCCGTGGCCTCCGAGCTGTTCTACGAGCGCGGCTACGAGAACACCTCGCTCGACGCGATCGCCGAGCGGATGGGCGTGACCAAGCCGTTCATCTACGCCCACTTCACCTCCAAGGCGGAGTTGCTGGGCGAGATCAGCGCGCGCGGCATCGCCTCCGCCCTGGCGGCGTTGGACGGCGTGTTGACCTCGTCCAAAAATACCGCGACGGAGCGGCTGGCCGAGGTCGGGAAACGCTTCGTGGTCGCGGTGCTGCGCAGCCAGCGCGACATCGCCATCATGACGCGGGAGGAAAAGAACCTGGCGCCCGAGGATTTCCATCGCATCAGCGAACTGCGGCGCGAGTTCGACCGCAAGCTGATGCGGCTGCTGGATGACGGCGTCGCCACGGGGGAATTCCACCTGGCCGACACCCGCATGGCGACGCTGGCGATCGGCGGGCTGGTGAGCTGGGCCTATGTCTGGTACCGGCCCGGCGGGCGGCTGACCCTGGAACAGACCAGCGTGCAGCTGACTGATCTTATTCTTGGCATGGTCGGAGCGAAGTAAGGTTGGGGCCCTGCCCCAAACCCCGCAAAGGGGCCGTCGCCCCTTTGAACCCCTCTACTAAGGGGATGCGTTTCCGGGCGCTCCCCGGGCGGGGTTTGGGGCAGAGCCCCATGCTTCCTTAGATTGCTTCCTTAAGTTCCTTAGCCGCCCGAAAAGCCACCTTCTTGCTGGCCTTGATCTCGATCGCCTCGCCGGTTCCGGGATTGCGCCCCATGCGAGCCGGCCGGTTCTTGACCTCAAGAATGCCGACGCCGGCCAGCCGCAGCCGATGGCCGGATTTAAGGTGGGTGACGACCATCCCGAACAACTCGGTGACCAAGGTTTCAGCCTGCTTCTTGGGCAGGTCGTGCTGCTCGGCGAGTTCGGCGGCCAGATGCTTCTGGGTCATCGTCACCGCGGCCGCGGGTTTCGCGGCACCCTTGGCTGCCGGGGCTTGAGCCGATTTCGCCGGCGGCTTGGATGGAGTTTTGGCCGCGGCCTTCGTCGTCTTGACAGCCATTTTCGTCAGCGCTCCCTGTTGGATCAGGCCAACAGCGAATCACGCCACCGCGGCGAATACAAGACGAAGCTAGGCAATCTTGTCACATTGTTGCCATGGCGTGCGGAATTGCCTCGGTTCAGCCCGCCAAGGCGCCTCAAAGATTGGCAGACATGCCCTCAAAGCTCCCGATCGGGCCCGCTGGGCTGGGCGACACGGCCTCGGATGGGCGAGGCAGGCGGGCCAGGTCATGAACCCAGCTCCGGATTCGGCGCGCCTGGAGTCGCATTGACCGCCGCGCCTGCCAGTCCCACCCGGTGTTCAGGCAAAGCCCACGGCGCGACCAGGCCTGTCGGATGGCCCTTTGATCGAACCGGCATTTCAGCGGGTCGTCATAGAACTGACCGATCTTGTCGGCACCCATTGCCGGTGTCGCGAACCATGCCGGCGCCAGGCGGCGAAGCGTGGCGACATCGGACAATATCCGCCCGACCCCCGACCCCACCGCCGGGCACGACGACTGGTAGGCGTCGCCGATCAGGACGATGCCCGCCTGCCGCACGTTCTCGGCCCGCCCGATCGGATTGAACCGGGCCTGGACCTTGCCGACGACCTCAAACGGGCCGAGCACCTGCTCCAGCCGCGGCATGACTTCCAGGATGGCCTGCTTGGGGCGCGACTTGAACGACCGGGCCCATTCGTCGCTGGGACCGCGGTAGCAGAACAGGTTGGCGCGCATGGTCGCGCCGAACGGAAAAACGGTCAGGTAGTCGATGCCGTCGCCGGTCTGCTCGCCGTAGTAGGTCAGTATGCCGCGCGACGAGGTCTCGACATCGAAGCCGAATGTCAGGGAGTGGTTGGCGCTTATCACCGATCGGCCGATGCCAAGCGCGCGCAACAGGTCGTCGCAGATCAGGCCGGTCGCCAGCACGACCAGGCGCGCCTCCAAGGTGGTTCCATCCGATAGGGTAACCCGCTGAACCTCGTTGCCGGTCTCGATCCCGGTGACGCGCCCGGTGACGAAACGGGTTCCGGTCGCCAACGCCCGGGTGGCATTGACCATGTCCTCGTAGCGCAGCCCGTAATGAACTTGCGATCTGGCATCGATGACCTTGCCATGGCAGGCGGCCGTTGCCTGCGGCACCGCGAGCGTCTGCCCGACGATGCCATCCAGAAGGCCGAGGCTGCGAAGGATGTCGATCTGCGAGCCGACAAGCTGCTCGGCCCGGAAGTCGTGCGGATAGACGGCGTTGCGGTCCACCACGGTGATGTCGAACCCAGCCCGGTTGAGCACTGCCGCTGCCGTCGCGCCGCCCAACCCGGCACCGACAACCACAAGATCGCTTCGGATCGGCATAGCTGAACTACCATTGGTTACGGAATTGTCAGGCCCAGCCGGGCATTCTGCAACCGTAACTCTCAAACCATGATGTAGATGCACCTCACGACAAATGTGAATAAATGACAAAAAGCTATTAAGCTTTTCAAGTAATTTTGTAGACGAGTACTGTAAAGGATCAAAAAATGGATATTGGCTGGGCTTGCGCGCCAGCCTGAAGGTCCTCGGTAATCAACAAGGTAGAAGCCAGCCCCGTGCGCTCAGGCGGCAAGCCGCTCGGTGGTTTCGCCAAACAGGAATTCGAGGTCGTCGATCTCGATCCCGGCAAGGCTGCCCTCCTCGCTCAGCGCGATGTTGGCGAGGTTGGCCTTGTGCTGCTGCAGCTCAACGATGCGGTCTTCGACCGTGTCGGCGGCGATCAGCTTGTAGACGAACACCGACTTGGTCTGGCCGATGCGGTGCGCCCGGTCGGACGCCTGGTCCTCGACCGCCGGGTTCCACCACGGATCGTAGTGGATGACGGTATCGGCGGAGGTCAGGTTCAGGCCCCTGCCGCCGGCCTTGAGACTGATCAGGAACAGCGGCACCTCGCCGGCCTCGAACCGGCGCACCGGCTCGGCCCGGTCACGCGTGTCGCCGCGCAGCTCGACGAACTCGATGCCGGCCTCGGTCAGCCGCGGCTTGATCAGGTCGAGCATCGAGGTGAACTGCGAGAACAGCAGGATGCGGCGGCCCTCGGGGATCATCTCGGTGACCATGTCGAGCAGGTCGTCGAGCTTGCTCGACGTATCCACCAGCCGGGCCGATGGCAGCTTGACCAGGCGCGGGTCGCAGCAGACCTGACGCAGCTTGAGCAGCGCGTCGAGCACGACGATGCGGCTTTGCGCGGCGCTCAGACCGGCGATCTGCTCGCGCACCTTGTCGTACAGGGTGCCGCGAATGGTTTCGTAAAGCTCACGCTGTTCGGGCGCCAGGGTGATGCGCCGCAAGATCGTGTGCTTGGGCGGCAGGTCGGTGGCGACCTCGGCCTTGGTCCGGCGCAGCAGGAACGGCTTGATGCGGCGGATCAGCTGCACGCGGCGGACGGCGTCGTTGTTCTTCTCGATCGGGGTTCGGAAGCGCTTGGCGAAGCCGCGGCGATCGCCGAGCAGGCCAGGCATCAGGAAGGCGAATTCCGACCACAGCTCCTGCAAATTGTTCTCGATCGGGGTGCCGGACAGGCACAGCCGGTGCGTGGTGTTGAGCTGGCAGACCGCCTTGGTCGCCTTGGCGTCCGGGCTTTTTATCACCTGCGCCTCGTCCAGCACCACCAGGTGCCAGGCCAGCTTCTTCATCGCCTCGATGTCGCGGGTCAGCACGGTGTAGGTGGTGATCGCGACGTCGGCGCCGGCGAGCTCGTTGCGGCGCGCGTGGCGGTCGGCGCCGTAGAGCACGACGACGCGCAGATGGGGCGCGAACTTCACGAGTTCGGCAGTCCAGTTGGTGACCAGGCTGGTCGGCACCACGACGAGGGCGGGGCGGACCAGCCGCCCCTCGGCCTGCTCGATGACGATGTGGGCGATGGTCTGCGCGGTCTTGCCGAGGCCCATGTCGTCGGCGAGGAAGCCGCCCAGGCCGTTGGCGCGCAGATGCTGTAGCCAATCGACGCCGTGCTGCTGGTAGGGGCGCAGGGTCGCGGTGAAGCTCGCCGGCACCGCGACCGGCTGGATCGCCGCCTCGCCCCGAAAACGCTCGGCATAGGCCTCGATCGCGGCGGCGTTCTCCCATCTTGTGGTCAGCAGATCCTCGAGGTCGAGCACGCCGGCGGCCTCGGTTTCGGGCAGCAGCAGGATGCCGTCGGCGGTCCGGCGCGCGGCTTCCAGCAGGTCGGACATCACCGTCAGGAGCCGCCTTATGCGCTCGGCCGGCAGCTTGAGGATGCGGCCATCCTCCAGGCTGGTGATCAGCTCGCCATCGACGATCTGGGCCGCGTCGATGCCGCCACGGTCGAGCAGGCGCGACAGGATCGGCAGCAGCGGAATGCGGGCGCCGTCGATCTCGATGCCGAAATCGAGCGAGAAGCTGCCGGATGCGGCATCGCTGACGCGAAGGTCGTACTCGCCGACCGACTGCACCCGGCGCGGGCCAAAGTCGCGGTCGATCTGGTTGCGCCAGCCGAGCGCCTGGAGGGCGGGAATGCGGTCGGTGACGAATGCCTGCCAGCGCTCGGAGGCATCGCGGCCGCGATAGACATAGACCGTACGGCCCTTGGCGGTGGGGCCCTCGGCGATGCGCATCTGGCTGAAGCCGTCCTGGCGCAGGGCTTCCAGGGCGGCGGCCTCGGCGGCGCGGTCGCGGCGGACGAAATTCTCGGTGCCGCCAGCGCGGGGAACACGCACGAACTGGCGCTCATCGTCGGCCGCGGTCAGCATGCCATCATAGTCGAAATCGATGGTCAGCGCGTCGATCGGGGCCATGCGGCCGGAATCGTCGGGACAATCGACGCGGCGCAGGCGCAGCACCGGCGTCACCGGCCGCTCCAGGATGATCGGATCGGCGGCGATCTCGGAAACCGGCTCGGCGCGGCGCAGGCGGGGGCGGTCCTGGAACGCGGGCGGCCGGGTCGCGGCAGGCGTCTTGCCGACCATCTGCAAGGCGCCGGGGCGCAAGACCCTGGGCGAGGGCGGCGGGTTTGGCGCGGCCGCAGGATGACGTAGCCGCACGCGGCCGACGGCGCCGGTCTCGGCATCGACATACCAGGGCCCGGCATCGCCCAGGATGATGCCCGATTTCGGCGGCAGGTCGGGCGGCAGGTTGGCCAGGAAGGCGCGCTCCTCGCCGATCACCAGCTTCTTGCCGGTGGCGTGCCACCGCGCCTTGCCGATCCGCGACATCAGGCCGAGCACCGCAGGGACCGCACCCGGCGCCACCGCGCTGCGGCCGGCGTCGCCCCCGCCGAGCAGCCTGGCCATGATCCGCGTGGTCTCGCTGCTGGCGCGGTCGGCCAGCAGGCGGGCGGGGGTGGTGGTCCGGAGCTGGCCGGTGCGCTCGCCGATCAGGAACGTCGAGACGAAGCAGGCATGAGGCGGCTCGCCCGGCGACAGCTCGAACACCAGACGGCTGCGTTCCTCGGCGGGCGGGGCGAGGGCGCCGAGGAAATTGTCCTGCCCCCGACCATCCTGCGAAGGGGGACGGCGCAGGACGGGAAAGCGGTCCAGGGCGGCGAGGCATCCGGCGGCGAGATGGGAACAGGCCGACTGGCCGCAGCTGCACCGGTTGGCGAACACCACTTTGTTGCCGACCGCCGAGGGCGTGATCCGCGCGGTGTGGCTTTGGCCGAGATGCTCCACCGTGACGGCGATGGAACCGTCCTCCAACGCGACCTCGACGTTGCCGAGCAGGATGAGGGTACGGCCCTTGGTGAGCACGCGCGGGTCGAAGACGCGGCCGAGGTCTTCGGACGAGAACGGCGTCGGCATAGGAGCGAGGGAACCTTCAGGTCTGGAATTTCGGATTGTAAATATTGGCGGCGCCACTCCCGGGAAAGTGGCGCAACCATGTAGCATGAAAAGTTTTCGCGGAAATGATCAATCGACGGGGTCGGCGTGCGAGTTTTATGCCTTGTTGCGCCAGCGCTCCAGGTCGGCGTCGAAATGCGTCGGGTTGCTGGCCTGGATCAGCTGCACCGCCATTTCCACTTCCTCGGGCAACGGGCGAAGCTCCAGGATGGCGTCGTCGTTGCGGGCGGCGTCGCGGAATGCGGTGTTGCTGTCCTCGGGCGACACGGCTTCCCGGATCGTGGCGATGAGGCCGCGATCGGCCGGCTTCTCGGCGGCGGCGATGCCGGCCTGCACCAGCCTGTCGCGCGCCAGATCGGCGTCGCCAGCGGTCGCGAAGGTGGCGCTGATCAGGCGGTCATTGACGGTCGCCTCGGGCGCGTGAAGCGGGCCGTTCACCGTAGTCGGGCCTTCAGCCATGGTCGTTCTCCGGAATTGGTTGCAACCGTGCAAACCGCGCAGTCCGGCCTGGCGTTCCATGGCTTTCCCGTCAGTGGAGCCGAGTTTAGTAAGGCCCCGCTTAGTGGGGCCGATCGCCGTTGTTGGTGCGGCGGTCGCCGGCCATCCACCTGGCCAGCTCGGAATGCGCGTCGCGGCGGCGCATGGCGGATATCTCCGCGGCACCCGGCGCATCGACGGTGAACTCCAGCTTCATGTCGTCGGGCGTCTTCAGGTACATCGACACGCAGTAGCCGTGGTCGATGACGCGAACCGGCACGCCGGCCGCCTGGCAGCGCCCGTTCAGCTCGTCGAACGTCGTCTGGCTGACCTTGAAGGCGCTGTGCAGGGAACCCCCGACCTCCTGCACCACGGCGCGGTTCTTCTCCCACGCGTCGTCGTCGGCGAACTGGAAGAAGGCGAGCGCGCCGCCATCGGCGAACTCGAAAAAGGTGTGGGAGAAATCGACCTCGCGGCCAACCTCGGCGCGGAACACCCGTTCGCACCAGGTCGCGACCAGCGGGATGCCGAGGATGTCTTCAATAAAATGCCGGTTGACCTCCTGGTCCCTGACGCAGAAGGCCTGGTGGTGAAGGCGCTGCGGCAGTTCCCGCAGCGGCTTTCCGACGGTTGCGGTTTTATCGAGTTGCTCGGACATGGCATCCTCCTATCGTTGATTCTTTCGATGCAGCGACTTTTTGGACCATAGCCGAAACCGGGGAAAACCACATGCCGTACCCGCAAAAGTTGATCCCGACCACCGTCGTCGGCAGCTATCCGCAGCCGGACTGGCTGGTCGATCACGCGGCGCTGTCCGCCCGGCTGGTGCCGCGCGTCCACGCCGAGGAAATCTGGCGGATCGATGTGGCAACGCGCGAGGCGCGCCAGGACGAAGCGACGATCGCCGCGATCCGCGAGATGGAGGAAGCCGGCATCGACATCGTGACCGACGGCGAAATCCGTCGCGAGAGCTATTCCAACTACTTCGCGCTTTCTTTGGAGGGCATCGACGGCGACAACCCGGCCCAGGTCATCGGGCGCACCGGGGCGATGACGCAGGTGCCGCGGGTGGTCGGACCCATTCGCCGCCGGCGCGCGGTCGAGGTCCGCGACGCGGCCTTCCTGCGCGCCAACACCGGGCGCGCGACCAAGATCACCATGCCCGGGCCGTTCACCATGGCGCAGCAGGCGCACGACGATTTCTACGGCGACGAGGAGGCGATGGCGATGGACTACGCCGTCGCCGTCAACGAGGAGCTTCATGCGATCAAGGCGACCGGCGTCGATGTCGTGCAGCTCGACGAGCCGTGGCTGCAGGCACGCCCGGAGCAGGCGGCGCGCTACGGCGTTCGCGTCATCGACCGGGCGTTGCGCGGCATCGAGGGCGTGACCGTGGTGCATCTGTGCTTCGGCTATGCGGCGATGGTCAGCCACAAGCCGTCCGGCTACTCGTTTTTACCGCAGCTGGCGAGTTCGGTCGTGAAGCAGATCTCGATCGAGGCGGCGCAACCGAGGCTCGACCTCGGCGTGCTGCGCGACCTCGGCGACAAGGTGATTCTTCTTGGCGTGCTGGATCTCGGCACCCGTGTTGTGGAGACAGCGGCCGAGGTAGCGGACCGGCTGACCGCCGCGCTGGCGTACATCGGACCCGAGCGGCTGGTCGCGGCGCCCGATTGCGGGATGAAATACGTTGCGCGCGACATCGCTCAGGGCAAGCTGCGCGCGCTGGCTCAGGGCGCCGCGATCGTGCGCCGGCGCCTCGCCGGGTAATCTGGCGGATATCGTCGCGGGGTGGGCGAACGCCCTAACCGTGAACCGCCAGGTGGCCGTGGTACTTTTCGCGCAGCTCGGTTTTTAGCAGCTTGCCGGTGGCGGTGTGGGGCAGGGATTCGACGAAGATCACGTCGTCCGGCATCCACCATTTGGCGATCTTGTCGGACAGGAAGTTCAGGATCGACTGCTTGTCCGGCTGACGGCCGGGTTTCAGCTGCACCAGCAGCAGCGGCCGCTCCTGCCAGGTCGGATGGGCGATGGCGATGACGGCGGCCTCGAACACGTCGGGGTGGGAGACGGTGAGGTTCTCGATCTCGATCGAGGAGATCCACTCGCCGCCGGACTTTATCACGTCCTTGAGCCGGTCGGTGAGCTGGACGTAGCCGTCGGGATCGATGGTGGCGACGTCGCCGGTGCCGAACCAGCCGTTCTCGTCCGTTACCTGGCCGCCCTCGTTCTTGAAGTAGCCGGAGATCACCCAGTTGCCGCGGACCTTCAGCTCGCCGACTGCCGAGCCGTCGTGGGGCAGGTTTTCGCCGTTCTTGCCCACGAGCTTGAGCTCGATGCCGTAGACCTGGCGGCCCTGCTTGATCTGCATGGTGACCATCCTCTCGCGGTCGGCGAGGTCGTGCTTGGCCAGTGGGGAGCCGGTGGTGGCGATCGGGCTGGTCTCGGTCATGCCCCAGGCCTGCAGCAGGAACACGCCGAGCAGGTCGTGGAATTTCTCGATGATCACCCGGGGAGGCGCGGTGCCGCCGGAGAATACGCTTTTCAGCTTCAGCTTCGACAGGTCCAGGCGCTCGCGGTGGGTCTCGATCCAGGCGAGGAAGGTCAGCCAGATGGTCGGAATGCCGCCGGCCTTGGTGCAGCCCTCCTGCTCCATGAGCAAATAGAGGCTTTCGGGATCGAGCTTGGGGCCGGGCAGCACGAGCTTGGCGCCGCACATGGCGGCGGCGAACGGGATGCTCCAGGCGTTGGCGTGGAACAGCGGCACGACGACCAGGATGGTGTCGCGGCCGGAGAAGGCGAGGTTGTCCACGGCGCAGGCGCCCATGGCGTGCAGCACGGTCGAGCGGTGGCTGTAGAGCACGCCCTTCGGGTTGCCGGTGGTGCCGGAGGTGTAGCAGAGCGTTGACGCGGTGTTCTCGTCGAATTTCGGCCAGTCGTAGTCGGGCTGGGCTTCGGCCAGAAGCTCCTCGTAGCAGAGCAGGTTGTCGACGGCGACGGCCGGCATGTCGGCGCGGTCGCACAGCGCCACCCAGGCGCGGACGAGGGGCAGATGGGGGGAAAGCTGTTCCACGAGCGCGGCGAAGATAGGATCGAAGAACACCACGCCGTCCTCGGCGTGGTTGAGGATGTAGCGCAGCTGCTCAGGGAACAGCCGCGGGTTGACGGTGTGCAGCACGCGGCCGGCGCCGGTGACGCCGTAGTAGAGCTCGAAATGGCGGAAGCCGTTCCAGGCCAGGGTGGCGACCGGGGTTCCGGCGGCGACGCCCAGCCCATGCAGCGCGTTGGCCAGGCGCCTGGCGCGACCGGCGACCTCGGCATAGGTGGTGCGGTGGAATTTTCCGTCGGCGTCGCGGGAGACGATCTCGCGGTCGCCGTGCCAGGTCTCGGCGTAGTTGAGCAATGTGGAGATGAGTAGCGGGCGTTGCTGCATCAGTCCAAGCACGGTCGCCTCCTTTTTTGGCCAGCCTGTTCAGGCGTCGTGGAATGCAGTGAAATTTTCGACCGGCTCGCGTGGCGAAACGAGCGCGTTGGCGGGTTCGGCATCGTCAGCATAACCCAGCGCCAAGCCGCAGACCACCAGCTCGTTGTCGGGGATCGGCAGATGGCGGCGGATGATGGCGTGGTAGTTGGCGAAGGCGGCCTGGGCGCAGGTGTCGAGGCCGCAGCCGCGGGCGGCGACCATGATGTTCTCCAGGAACATGCCGATGTCGAGCCAGCTGCCGAGGCCGAGTTCGCGGTCAATGGTGAAGATCATGCCGACCGGGGCGCCGAAGAAGCCATAGTTGCGGCCGGCCTGCTTCGCGGTCGCCCCACGGTCGCCCTTGCCGATGCCGAGCAGGCCGTACAGCGCCCAGCCGATCTGGCGGCGGCGGTCGATATAGGGCGACTTCCAGGTTTTCGGGTAGTAGTCGTACTCGATCGCGCTCTCTACGCCGGCCTCGTGGGCGGCGAGGATTTCGGCGGACAGGCGCGCGCGGGCGGCGCCGGTGAGGACGTGGACGCGCCACGGCTGGGTGTTGGTCATGCTCGGCGACCGGCTGGAAACCGCCAGGATTCTCTCCACGGTTTCACGCGGAACTTCCTGGCCGGTGAACCCGCGTATGCTGCGCCGCGAACCGATCGCGGCCTCCACTTCCGGCTGCATGTTTCTTCCCGTGCTGTATGTGCGGGAATTTTACACGTTGTTTCGCCGAGGCGCCAACGGGCCTAGCGGAACAGCACGGCGACCTTGGCGACGGTGATCCAGACGCCCCAGGCGACCGGGATGCCAATCGCCAGCCAGGCCAGCGCGGCGACGATGCCGAAGCCGCTATTGACCGTGGCCTGCGTCTGCGCGGCGGGTGTTATCGCCGAGTTCAGCGATTGCAGCTCGGCATCGGACATGAACCATTTGGCCGCCACCGGACGGACCAAAAGGTTAGCGACCAGCCCGATCACCAGCAGCCCGGCGAGCAGGTAGAAGGTCACGTCATAGACCGAGGCGCGCGGCACGCCCGAGGCGATCGCTGCGTCGCGCATGTAGCTGACGAGAACAGGCCCGATGACGCCGGCGGTGGACCAGGCGGTGAGCAGCCTGCCATGGATGGCGCCGACGAACTGGGTGCCGAACATGTCGGCCAGGTAGGCGGGAACGGTCGCGAAACCGCCGCCGTACATCGACAGGATGATGCACAGGCAACCCACGAAGATGCCGCGGCTGCCGGCATGGGCGGCCCAGGGTGCGGCGGCGTAAAGGGCTATCCCCAGCAGGAAGAACACGAAATAGGTCGGCTTGCGGCCAAGCCGGTCGGAAAGCGACGCCCAGAAGACCCGGCCGCCGATGTTGAACAGCGACAGCAGCCCGGTGAAGCCGGCGGCGATCGCCGCGATCGATGCCAGCTGGGCGCCGGACAGGGCGGAGAAACCGATATTGGGCAGGCCAAGCAGCTTGCCGCCGAAGATCTCCTGCAGCATCGGCGAGGCCATGCTGAGCACGCCGATCCCGGCCGAGACGTTCATGCACAGCACCAGCCAGATGCACCAGAACTGCGGCGTCTTGTGCGCGTCGCGAAGATGGACCTGGCCGTGGGT
>JANXRT010000111.1 GCA_025356735.1 Acetobacteraceae bacterium
CATCGATTCTCTCCTGCCCTTTGCGGATCGCCGCGATCGTCGCACGCTCGAACGCCTTGCAGATCCCGAGCGTAATGCCGCCCGTCCGATCCACCAGCAGACGTCGGAGCTTGGGTGAATCCACCGGAGAAGGTTCGCGCAACGGCAGGCTCCAGGTCAGCCGTGCCACGAAATCCCGCAGCTCATCGCCTAGCGACCACGGCGGCAGCTCGATGTCACTGAACCGGCTTCGCAGCTGGCTGTCGGAGAGCAGGGCGTGCCGCGCCTCGGGAGCACCCACACCGACAAACGCCAGCCGCAACTCGTTGGACAGGAAACGCAGCAGTTGGAGAAATACCCGCTGCTGGCGGGGCGTGCCGGCGAGAACCGAGTTGAGCTCGTCGATCACCACCAGGCGGGTGCCGAGCTCGCGTAAGAGCCGAACCGCCGGATCCCGGATCCGGGAGCTCGCGCTGAAGTAGCTGGGAGAGGGCGCGTTCATGGCCAGCAGGAGCTGGTCGAAGAACTGCGTCTCGGTTGGCTGGTGCGGCATCAACATCACCACGACCGGACGGCTCTGGACGCCCGCCGCGTCATCGAACGCCGGCAGGGTCTGCCGCTCGAACTTGCGAATGAGCATCGTCTTGCCCATCCCGCTCTCGCCGGCCAGCAAGACATTCTCCATGCGCTCGCGCCGCGGCTGATCCAGCGCCTCGTGCAGATATCCGAGCAGGCGATCCGCCGTCGGGTTCTGCACCCATCGCTCGGATCGGATGTGGGAGATCCGTGCCTCGGCATCGAGCGCCGCGATCGGCCGCAGGTCCTGTGGCAGGTGCGCGAACTCAGCGTGCGGCATCACCAGAACTCCACACCACTCGTCTCCCTCTCCACCGGCATTGGCACCTTGGCCTCGGCATCCCGCTCCCCCCTGCCCTCACCGGGCTCGGCCCGGTCCGGCATCAGCGGGCCGTCACCTCCAGGACGCAGGCGAGCCACCGCCCGTCGGGCGACCTTGCTGGCATTTTGAGCCTCCATCAGCACGCGTCGCTGCTCCTCGACGGCGGTGAAGATCGCGTGCTCATCGACGGTCCGGATCCCAGCGGTGCGCAGACGCTGAGTCGCTTCGCGCTGCTCCCAGAGGGTGATCGGCCGGCGCCCCAGGTCGGCATAGGGCACCCGGACATGGTCACCCGCCGGCAGCTCGACAAAGACGGCACTGAGGTCACGCGGATCGTATTTGACCCGCAGCTTGCCGGCGCCCTGATCGACAAGATGGGCCAGTGCGCCATCCTGGTAGAAGATGCTGAACAGGCGGATGCCGTCACGCCGCACGAGGCGCTCCTCGAAGGGCAGGAAGTCGAGCAGCAGTGCGTCCGCGTCGGCGGGATGGCGCATGGGGGCGCCGGCAACCGCCTCGGTCCAGGCCGAGGCAGGTGTGCACCCCAGCACCGAATGAACCTCGTTGTGGTAGGGCCCGAGGACTTCAAGCGCCAGGATGCGCTCGAACTCCCGGAACGTCAGCACCGCGTTGGCCTCGGCATCGTAGGCCCCGCGCGCGGCGATGTTCGATGACGTCGAACCCGGAAGCGCATGCACCCGCCCCATCAACGTTCCCATCAGCCGCTCGATGTGGCCGCCGAAACGCGGCGTCGCCGGCGGGCGATACTCGATCCGGATGCCGTGCTGCTGGCAACCGCGCTCGAAGGCCCGCGAATGGAACTCGCGGCCATTGTCGACGTGGATGATCTCCGGCAAGCCATGCGCCGGCCATGCGAGATCAATGGCCCGATCCGCCAGCCAGCTGGCTTTCGGCAGCACCGCCTGTGCGACGGCAAGCGCCGCCGACGTCGCGCTCGGGGCATCAAGCGACAGGTAGAAACCGACCACCATGCGCGTCCGCAGGTCCAGCACCAGCGTCAGCCAAGGCCTGCCGATGCACGCGCGGGTCACCTCGTCGACCAGCATGAGGTCGACCTTGGTGTGGTCGATCTGGATCCACTGCAGAGGCCGCTCCGGCCGCAAACCGACCTTGACCTGCCGGAACCGGTTGCCGGCGGCGGCGGCACCGTTGCGGGCCTTCACCCGGTCGCGCAGGCTGCGCGCCGATACACGCGCCCGGAGCGCCTTCAGCGAAGGTGGCTTGATCCCAGCCGCGTGGCTGGCGCGTCTCACCTCGCCCCAAACCTTTTTGACGGTCGGCCGCTCTGGTCGCAGGTAGACCTCTTCGATCGCTGTTTCGATCCGCGCCTCCATCGAGGCCGCCAGCAATCGGCTTCCTTTGACAGGGCCAGGACGGCGCGGGAGCAGCGACGCCGTCACCGGATGGTCGCGAAAGGATCGAAGCAGCACGTAAACGCGTGAAACGCTGACACCCAGCTTTCCGGACGCGTCTTCGACCGCCTGTCGACCCAGTCGCGGCAGGGCCGCCAGCGAGCGGATCACCGCTTCGCGGCGGACAGCCTCCGCCCAATCGGTGTCAGAGGCCAAGAACGCGGACCGCTCCGACGTGCGAACCTTGGTCATGCCGTTTCCTCGGACATGTTGGATCCCGAACCAGGAGACATTTATCGCGATCCACGGTACTTTCTC